>NZ_JAFCMC010000047.1:0-57865 GCF_018130085.1 Bradyrhizobium sp. AUGA SZCCT0169
ACCGGTCTGACTGGAGCCACCGGCGCCACGGGTCTGACGGGAGCCACGGGTGCGACCGGTCTGACTGGAGCCACCGGTGCGACTGGCCTGACAGGTGCCCCTGGTTCGACAGGTGCGCGGGAGCGCGGCAACAATGGCCTTGGCAACGGCCCGGATGGGGGCGAAACCGGAGCCCCTGGCACCGACCCGAGCAACCCAGGCCAAAACAAGAAGGTGGTCATCAGTGCGGCCGATGTCTCCACCAAAGCCTCTGGGCAGATGACCTTCATCGGCGGCGCGCCGGGCAACATTGCCCAAGGGCCAACGGTGACGACCACTCTCGCTGCCCTTAGTGGGGTGCAGGACCTGCAGCCGAATGACTTCTCGGCGGGCGGCGCGAAAGCAACTGGCCACACAGGCGCGGGCAGTCAAACGCCCGACCCAGTGTCGAAGGTCAAAGGCGGACTGTCTCTCGACGATCCGCATGGGCCAAAGACTGTCGAAGGCGTGTTCAAGCCGAACGGCTAGTTGACACGTATGACCTTCAGAGGAGCGCGGCCGAACTGGTTGCGCTCTTCAGCAAAGACTAGCGCGGTGCCGCACGGCGCCGCGCTTTCCGTTTCCGGATAGGATTGATGAACGCTCGAAGACGGGCCGACGTCGATCAAAGAAGGCGACAGCAGCTTCGATCCGGACCTGAGAGGTCACAACGGGCCCGACCAGCGTAGTCGGTGGGACAGGCGATACCTGAGCTATATGCTTAACCGTCGCCGCGAATTGGCTTGGATCAACGGGCGCACCATTCCTGAAGCCGGGCGATAAGAAGCGAGACGCACACGCCGGGACGAAGCGCATTAAGCTGAACTGGGTCCAACCGAGATAGGGCGTGGTCAGCAGCGTCCTCGCGGCCGCACACCCAGGCTGGCCATCTTCTTACCGGGCCAAGTCACCCTCTCAAAATCGGCCACTTTAAAACCTGGAATTCAAATGGCCGGCTTAAATTCTCGGTCCTTGCGCGGTGCCCTAGCTCTCGCCAAGCAGCCCTGAAGACGATTAGGCAACTCCGCCGAGGCCATCAGGTCCTTGCAGCTTGCTTTCCGGGCCTCGAAATACTTCCCATCGGTAGTGCGCTGCGGACTTCCCATCTGTTCAGCGCCCCAAGCGCCTCGATGCCGGCGGGGTTGCGTTCATACTCCGCGAGGATAGCCGACGATCTTGCAGACACTGTCCAGGGTTTGCACGACGTCCTCACCTCGATAGCTGAATCGCGCGTCAACGGCTGGTGAAAAGCGGGAAAAGGTGTCGACGATAGTAAGTACCCGGATCTTCCGGCCGGTGGCGAGCTGATCGGGGACAAAATCCATGGCCCATGTCTCGTTGACTTGGTGCGCGTCCACGCGACCTTCACGCAGCTTGGCCTTCAGCGCCGCTTAGGCGTTTTGTTACGCAATTGCAGGCCTAACTCGCGATAGAGACGATAAACGCGCTTGATATTGGCCGCCCAACCGTCACGCTGCAGCAAGACGTGAACGCGCCGATAGCCGTATCGCACCCGCGTCTCGCAGATGTCTTTGATCCGATGCTTAAGGGCGGCCTGGTCACCGCGCTTCCGCGCCCCGTCCCGTTGCATTACTTACGATCCACTCTTTTTATGGGTAGACCTTGCATTTTCGTCTTCTGAATTACGATTTTACAATCAAGCCGAGCTCTTTACATGGAACGATACATTAAACAGACGTTCGATTTATCACCGGTGAACTGAAACACGCCTTTGGCTCATTCGCATACTCAATCAGTCCGCGCGGAGCGAAACGCCTTTTGCCTGAGCTTTTGCCGCTCAAGAAGCGTTTATCGTTTCCTGGAACCTCAATTGTGATCGAAGATCAGGGGATCGATTCTGCTATGAACATTGTCTACCCACCATGCGGAGTTATGTCTGTAGTCCTCCCCTGGTGGGCCACCGAGACGACGGCGTTAGCGATCGCCTCACAAGCTAATCTAGAATGAAGCTGCATGACTTAGCGGGGGCGAAATTCGCAATTCATGGAGATGTAGCGAGCGTGCAATCCAACAACCACTCTCATGCGCATGCCATGTCATTCCACCTGCTTTGAGGTCTTGCTTTCCGTGTGCAAGAGGCACAGCTTCTCCACCATCGTCGCGGAAAGATCCGAAGCCGCGGCGTGCGGACCTGCTGCGGGCCCGAGAGTTGGAGGGCTTGGTGAATGGAACCTAATTAAATGTTCGGAGCGCGCGGACCATGACGAGTTTCCCAAGAATCGTCGCGTCGATGACGATCATTCCATCAAGGATCGGCTGCATTCGTCCGGTCATGGAGGCGGTCCTAATTCAAACCGTTCCGGTCGCACCCATCGAGTTGAACATTCCTCATATCTGCCAGCGCACTGGCCAAACCCATGAGATTCCGGACTGGCTCACTGGACTTGAACGGGTAATAATCTATCGTACGGAGGATTATGGGCCCATTACGAAGATCGCGCCGACTCTGCTGCGATACACGGCCGATCAAGAAACTTATATCTGGTCGGTTGACGATGACTGCGCCTATCCTGCCAACCAGCTTGAGCTTCTATGCGCGGTGCATGACCCGTCCAAGCGCCGCATTCCGCGCTACGGGGGCAAGCTTAAACCAGATGGGACGGTGAATTTCTGGTTCGGCGAAGCTGAGGTTACGATGTTTGAGGGTTGTGGCGGGGTTCTCTACCCACCGGACTGTATCGGGAAAGATTTCCCAGCCTATTTGGCTCTTACTGCAGCTAATGAACATTGCCGAAAAAATAACGATCTCGTGTTGGCAATGTATTTTGGCCACCATCTTTTTCCGATGTATTTGTACAACCGGCCGACGGACGAAGTGCCGTACATGGTGACGGGCTGGCTCGATCAAGATCCCCTACCAGCGAATGGACATGTAGAAAATTACAGAGGATTTTCGCCTCTCTCAACTCGAACTGGCCTGCCAAAACTGCCCTCCATGGTGATGGGAGGCGCGACGTGACACAGGCTATTCGCCGGGCCTTGCACTGTTTGCGTCCGCATTCCGTGCAGGGGCTGGCCAAATTTCGTGCAGGTGTGGCCGCCGATGGCGGATATGTCATGCTCGATGCATTGCACGGCTGTCAAATCGCTTATTCACTCGGCATAGGGGGCGATGTGAGCTGGGATCTGGCGATGGCAGAACGAGGGTTGCTAGTTTTTCAGTACGATCACACTGTCGATGGACCGCCCGCTGGGCATCCCAACTTTCGCTTTCACAAGACCGGGCTCGCCGCCGCTGACGGGGCAGGAATGATCTCACTTCCCTCGGCTATCCACGCCAATGGGCACGCGGCTCGCAGCGACATAATTCTGAAAATGGATATCGAGGGAGCAGAGTGGAACATTTTGGACACCCTCGGCAGTGATACTCTAAGCCAATTCAGTCAGATTGTGATTGAGGTTCATCACCTTAGACGTCTGGAGGAGCCTGCCTGGCTCGACCGCGCACATCGGATTTTTGCCCGGATGGAGGCGACGCATGCCTGTGTCCACGTTCATGGCAACAACTGGGGCCCTCTGTGTGTGATCCACGGTATTCCTGTGCCAGATGTATTGGAACTTAGCTTCGCTCGTCGAGATCTTGGAAGGTTCGAGCTGTCGAACGAACTGTTCCCGACGCCTCTTGATGCTCCCAACAAATCGGGGGACTATGATTTTTTCCTTGGGGGATTTCGGTTTCTTTGCACCGATCCGATGTCTACCGATGAACCCTGACAGAAGAGTCCCGGGGTGCGTGTCTAGGCGAACCGCCTGTGGTGTCGCGGCATGCGCCGTCTAACGCCAGGACACCCCTACGTTAAAAAACGATTGCTTCGAAAGGCTGGTTTCAGGAAGGACTTGGATCCTTTCCTTGTCGACAGATCGCATCATAGGTTGTACGGCTTAAAAAGTTGCATGCGAGCGAGCGGTAACAACTGGGGGGATTTAAGCAAATGTCGTCGGCTCACCCGTCCCTCCTTGTCGCCCCCATCGAGCTCGCTGGTGATTGGGGGCACATGATCCCCGACGCTGCTATGCATGTGGTTCAGCGGATGCGTTCGGCTTGCTTTGATGGTTTGCGGCTTGTCTCGGACGACCAGCCGGATCGCCTGCGGGTTGAGGAGCGCACTTCAGGCGGTCCCGCCATCTGGCTGCATCCGGATGGAACCACCACGGGTTGGATCATTGTCGCTATCGGCGAGCGGGACTGGTCTAGGCTTGCATATCAGTTCGGCCACGAGCTCGGCCACGTGACAGCCAACTCCTGGCGACCGGACGCAAAACCGGCGCCGCCCAGCCAATGGTTGGAAGAGGCCCTGGTCGAGGCATTCTCGCTGCGCGGCCTGGCGCTTTTGGCGGATAGTTGGTCAAAGGATCCGCCATTCAAGGACGATAGCGGGTTTGGCGCAGCCGTGGCCACCTACCGGCAGAACATCATCGAGCGCTACGGCAAGCTTGCAATCGAACAGGGTAATCCAAAAGACCTCCGCATTTGGTTTAAGCAACATCGTGCCGCTATGGAAGCACAGCCCGGTTTGAACGCCTTCGCGCAGGCGGCGTCTCTCAGTATGCTCGCAGAGTATGAGCGCAACCCGGCTGGCGTGGAAGCGCTCGGGGCGCTGAACAGATGGGAAGGCCGCAGCGCGCTTTCGTTGGAGCAGTATTTCGAGGCCTGGAAGGCAAGCTGCAAGGACTTGAAGGCCTCGGCGGAGTTGCCCAGTCAGCTGGAAAGATTGGTTGGCTTGAGCTGACAGGACTCGAAAAGTTCATGGTATTCGATCCTTAAAAGCCAACCCTAATTCGCGCGTGCATCTGCTTTTTAAGCCTGTCTCATCCGCTTTCGCCTTATCCGATGGATACGCCTTTTCGCCGACGGCACGTTCGCTCGTCTCGGCCCAGCGTGCGCAACCGCTCAATGGCAACGATGGCGAGCGGAATATCGCTTTTCTCATTTTCCTATCATGCCCAGCGAAGTTTGATCTACGGCTTCCGACAACATTTAGCCGGGCCAGCCGAAGCGGCGCGATCCATCATTCTTATTTTCGCGGCACTCGGAGGCACCGCCGTTCTGGTCGATGAACTCGACGCCGGCGGCTTCCAGTGCCCGGCGAACAGCGAGATCGTTCGCCGCTTTCATGCAAGTCTCGCCCTCAGTCAACTCGGCTCAGCGGATCGTTGCAACGCCTCTGACGACTCCTGTGCGAGATTCCGCGCGCATCGGACAAGTGCCCGAGCCGCCCTGATCTGGGCGCTATTCAGCGAACGGATCACTAGCGCTTACGGATCCAGACGAGTATTTGATGTCTCATGCCGGTTCTCAGAAATTGCTAGCGGAGGCATGCACACGTATGCCTTTAGCTTCGGATAGGCTTGATTCATCATGGCATCAAAGTTTTCAGAGGCTCAGATCGCATTCGTTTTGAAGCAAGCTGAGGATGGCTCGGCAGTTGCGGAAGTCTGTCGCAAGGCCGGGATCAGCGAGGCGACGTTTTATAACTGGCGCAAGAAGTATGCGGGGCTGATGCCCTCGGAGATGAAGCGGCTGCGCCAGCTTGAGGACGAGAACAGCAAGCTGAAGCGGATCGTGGCGGACCTGTCTTTGGACAAGGCGTTGCTGGACGTTCTGTCAAAAAAGCTCTGAGGCCTGGCCGCAAGCGCGAACTTGTCGACAAGCTGCGTAATGAATGGAAGGTGTCGATCAGGCGTCGTCCGACGGCGTATTATTCGAAATCGACGCGAGAGGCGGATATTTCTTCAATCGTATGATTCGCTCTGCATTCTTCGATGGTGGATAAATTTTATTCGCGAGCGTTCTCTTTTGCGATTGTTCGGCAAGTTCGGCCGCCAGCAGCGGCCTTATTGCTTCACCATCGGAGCCGAAGGTCAGCCATCCATAGACTTCGCGGGTGTCGAGCACCTGCGGTATGGCCTCTTTTCGCGCGCTGGCGGAAAAAATCACATATTCATAGCGGCACGACGCATCATCGTACGTGAGGCGAGGTATCGTATCGGCACGGACGAGATAGGTGCAGTGGACGAGCGCAACCTCATGGAGACCCGGTGAGGCGCGCTCGAGAATCTTGTGGTACTCGACGCTGTCTAGAAAATACCCGTTCGCATCGACGATCTGGTGATAGTTGGAATAGTTGGGTCTGTCGGTATCGACGCATCTAAGAAGCGGCGCTACGATCGGCAGGTTAAGGTCGACTAGATTCCGTAAGGTGAGGGGACGCAGGTAATTGTCGACGTCGACGACGAAATAGAAGTCGCATCGCAGCGCTAAGGCTTGGCTAATGCTGTGCTGGCGGATTCGGCCTAAAACCGAAAAGCGCGTGGCGTTCCATTCGTGGTCGTCGAAGTCTTGAACGCGCTCCGCAACGTCGCTTTCATCGAACTCGACATGCGCGTAGCGCGCGCCAACCCGAGCCGCCCATTCGCGCAGGATGT
The DNA here is from genome assembly GCF_018130085.1 of Bradyrhizobium sp. AUGA SZCCT0169. NCBI lineage: Bacteria > Pseudomonadati > Pseudomonadota > Alphaproteobacteria > Hyphomicrobiales > Nitrobacteraceae > Bradyrhizobium > Bradyrhizobium sp. AUGA SZCCT0169. Next base: position 6,466 of record NZ_JAFCMC010000047.1, read on the forward strand.
CTGCGGTCGCATCTTTATTGTTGTTGGTCCTGATGTGCAGCGAGATATACTCCGGCGGGTAGTCCAGCGCCTCGATGCACTCGAGAAACAAAGGCAAATGGCCGGCCTTACTCTTTGCCAGAATTGCGATCAGGACTTTTGGGGGAGACGTTGTCGCGAATGGCGCCTTGCCCGCATCAACAAACGACGAAGGTTTGACTTCCCGAAGCTTGTCCAGCGCGAAACGGGCGTTAGCGACGACGCGCTTTCTCGTGGCTTCATCTATTTTCGCGTGTTCGAGAATGCGCAGACAATCGGCGATGCAGCTGTGGTAGTCGCCAGCCCAATAGGCGTTGATGGCATGTTCGTCGAGGAGGCCCCATTCATAGATCCAGCCTTCACAGAAGAGAGCGCCAGGAGGTAACGGCAAGTCTATCCCGCGACGAGCGATTTCGGCGCCTAATTGGTTTCTGCCTTTGTACCGACAGTAACGGCTCGCACCGTGCAATGCTTCCGTTCTTGCAGGCTGCGATTCAGTGGCTTGCTGATACGCAGCGATGACATCGTCCTCAGGAAACTCGAGTTCCTCTTTCAGACGTGCTGCGCCCAATAGTGCTACGTAGATCTCTTCCTGCCAAAAGCCCATCTCGGCTCGAGACAGGTATAGGTCGAGCGCTTTCTGTTTCTCGCCGAAATCGCGATAGCTCTGAGCGAGATAAAATGTGTAGCGGGAGCGGAGAAACGCGTCCGTCTCGTTTTGCAATGCTCGTTCTAACAACTCGGCGTCTTTTCGGAATTTCTGCGGATCCTGGCTACGCGCACCGCCTCCGTTGATGTGGATGGCAAACCCTGAGGCGGTCTCACGGCTATGAAGTCCGGGTGGGGTTTCCAGAAATTCATGCAAGACACCGCGAAAATAAAAGTCTTTCCTGTTGCTGCAGATTTGCGGTCGGTAATGCCTGATTGGACCGTGATTGATCGGGACATCATAGAAGTCCGCTTCCATAGTGGACTTGAATGCGACGACGTCGAACCCGGGATCGAGGGTGAGCGTATCGTCGGCATCGATGATGAACGCGTAGTCGATATGCTCCGTTTTTCGAAGGCAGGCCAGCGCATGGGACCGATTGTATGCAAAATCATGCCAGGGTTCTTCGACGACGGTACCGGCAATGCCCTTTTCAGTGAGCCAATTTCGGATGATTTCCTGCGTTCCGTCGGTCGAGCCTGTGTCCTCTATTAAGACAAAATCGATCATCGGTCGTACACTGTCGAGACAGCGGACAATGACGCTTGCCTCGTTCTTGACAATCATGCAAAGGCCAATCGACTTCATGGTCATTGACAACACACCTTCCTGTGCGGCGATCCCTTCTATGTTTTCTGGGACGCAAATCGCGCGTTAGCTTCCATTCGTTGCCTGTCGTCTTCCGTTGGAACGGATCTGTCCGCCGCTAACAGCCGTAGGCACGCATGCCGAGACTATCACTAGATGATAATGACCCTAGCGTCCGTCTTGGTCAGGGAACCGAGGGCAACGCGTTAAGCTCCTCTGGCCAGTCAGCCCTTCAATGCTCAAATGTTTGTGTTTGCATCGATCCGCGCGGGGCAGTCGAAAGTCTCATCAATGCTAACCGTGCCATCGCCGCGGGGGGCTTGCAACCAAATTTGAGTTATGTTAGCGGCGCAATTCATGTTAGGCCGCCTCTAAGTGGAGGGCGTGGTGTGACGGCAGACTTGGAGGCGGCGCGCCAATGGTTTACACGCGCCGCAGAGGCGGGATCACAGACGCTCAAGTCGCCTTGGCGGAATGCTGGTCAACGGGCGCGGTGGGCCTACCGCTGTCGCCGCGGCGCAAAAGCTGTGTGAGCAGCCCCGCAGCCCAAGGGCATAGCGGCGGAATGTTTGCGATGGGCGCGATGTACGGCGGCGGCCACACCTGGAGGTCAGGTCGCAATTGCCGCAGGAGAGTTGGTTTCGCGCCGCGTCGGAACGAGGCCGTGGCCAGGCGCAAGTGATGCTTGGACGCTATCTAGGCAACGGAGCGGGGGCTCATGGCCGGGTTGGTGTCTAAGCTTCCCTTTTTGGTCTGCTTATTTTGAGGCCACATATGAATTATTCCCAAATGGAGGACGAACGCCTGTGTTTACGAGAACGTCCGTCAGCAAGTGACCCCTGGATGCAGGAAGCCGCTATCGCTTCGCAGGCGAGGGCGTCCGCGCATACGCGGATAAGCTTCGCGAAGAAATGGACCGACGGCGACTAAGGTTCACGCCCATCATTTGGTCGGAGGATGGCCGCTGAGTATGGGAAACCAAAATCGAGGTGCCAATTGAGGATCGCGAACTGGTCGCGCTCGGCATTGAAAATGCTAACGAGGCGCTGGTCTCTCTTCTTCGTGTGGCTAGATCGATTTCGACCAGCTCTGCGGAGCGTGTGGCCGGCCCAAACGGCAGCCCGGGCTTTGCGATGCCAACGCGTACTGTGCTGCCCTTAAGAAATTAGTTACTGGTCATTGTCAAGCTTTCGCCATTGCAGATAGGTCACAACGAGCGATAGCGAACTTCTGGAACGCTTTGACCAGCCCGGTTGGCAGGTCTCCATAGGAGGCCCATTATGTTCAAGGGCTTCGTGATTGCAGTCTTGCTTATGCTTGGTGCATCGCAGCTAGATCATTATTTCTGTAACGGCAGGTACACTGACGGTACTACGGCGATGCTGCGACAAATCAGGCACTCCTTTCGCGGTTGAAGGTCGCTTCGGTGGACGCCGCTGCGCGCAGGGTCGCGCGCCGGTAGCGGGCTGAGGGTTGGGAACTAATCGTGCCTCGGGAGTTGGCGCGGTCGATCGCTCCGAGCCATATAAGTGCCGCAAGTTAGTTCCGGCCAGCGATTTTTTGCTCGCCCATTGGTGCGCGGCTTCGCGCATCTTCGTATCCGCGAGCTGCCAAGGAAACCGAAAGTCGCCGCTGCGAAAATCGGCAGCCTGGCTTCATCTAAATTTGACCGGCGTCATTTTCGCAGCCAAGCCTTTTGACGTGATGCGGTATGCGACGTTGTTTCCTTCGCCCCTGCGTTCGACCCAGCCGTTTCCAAGCAGTTTCGATATTAGTTTCGAGCTGTTCGGCAAAGTCGCCGCACGCTGCCAATTAGTGTCACGCAAATACTGTAGAAACTGCCGTTCTCGATGCGTGATTGCAGCTGCTCTTTGACCTCAAACTCGACGCCGATCCGGTTCTGTTTGATCCAAACAATCCTGCAGGTCCGAACGATCCGATCTCGCTCTGTCATCAATTGGAAGCAATTCGGGATAAATGAGGCATCGGGAACATCCAGGGCCGCACCGTCATCGGACATATTTGTAATTCGACACCGCGTGCTCGATCCCGACGCCGAAATGTAGGCCATTCGTTAGTCCGCAGCGACTTTCTGCGCTCGTCGATCATCGAGGTCATTCAGCAGAACGACACGCCAAACCGCGTCCCTTTCCGCCATACGACAGTGCAGGAATAGATTTTCTTTTTTCGAACAACGATCAAAGTGAACTGATCGGGGACAAAACTCTGGGGAGCTGCCTCCAACGCCGCGCCCGTTTCCGAAAGATTGCGGATAACGCAGGGGACAGAAAAGTCGCCGAACCTCATCAAACCGCTATCGAGGACTTTGCGGCGCGGCGTGCTGCGTGCTTCGGTATCGGCTGTTGCGATGGTTGGCATCGGCTCACCTGTGAAAACTAATCGTTAACGGTGGGCCCAATCCGTAAAGCGTCCGTAAAGCGGGCTGGGAACTTACAGACGCGCTTAAAGTTTGGCTAACGCGCCGGCCGGCCTAGGTTCGGTTTTGAAGAAGACGAGCCAAATGTCAAATATACCGTTCGGCAGATATGATCTGCATCCCGCTTGTCCTATCCCTGTTCACCGGGGCTGATTGCAGTCCGTCACGAGAAGGTACTGGTCTGTTTCCGCCCTTAGTGGCGGAGCGTTGCCGTGTCGCATTCCCCGCGCTGCACATTTTACGGTAGCGTTATTGTTCTAAGCGACCGTCTCTCGCAGAAGCGGCTGCCTGGCCTCACTGTCGAAGAGACCATCGAGTTTAATCTGTTGGATGCGACCCCTCCATTTGACGACAGGGGCAATCTCGCGTGGCGGTTCGAGGGGCAACCGACCAACGATCGCGAGAGGTGATGGCTTGAGCTCTACTGCAAGATGATGCCGAGCAAGAGGTAAGGAACTATACTATACTTACTTCGCTTCGAGTGGCGTATTGAATCTACGAGTGGCCTATTTCGGCCAGTACCGGATGGTTGGCGCTGGCACCTTCCTTAAGCGGAATGGTTAGCGGTCCCCCTTAGGATTGGAGAGTACTTACGACATAATCGTCGATGCGTACCTGGCTGCTGTGGGTAAGATTTGATGGACGCCATACACCCGCCGGCGCCGAGGCAGACGATGAGCATGCACATCGGTAAATGCCGTACGCAAACCGGGACTAAGAGGCCGCCTCATTTGGCGGCCTCGTTCGACCCAACGCCTGTGGTTGTGCGAACCTCACATGGTGGGGCGTCCGCGGGGCTGCGTTCGCAGATTAGGCAGGGGCGAGATGCCACAAATCTTAAGTGTGCTTTGTCCCGGAGGTATCGCAGTTTGGGGATGGCCAAGGCTCCGCTTTTTGTTTCCTTGGCGGAGGTAGTCCCCGGGTACATCGCTAACGACGATGCCTTCTTGTGCCTTCTGCACGAAAGCAGAAGCAGTTTGCTCGGTTGCAGGTTTGACCTTTCGCGGCCGGCCCCTGGGTCGCCGCACCTTCTCGGCCTCAGGGTTGGCAGAGGGACACAGGGGTGCCGACCGATCTAGAGGAGCGATTGCAGGTTCAACCGCCGTGATGGGGGCGGGCAGTGCGTCTGGCAGGGCGCTCTTGGCTGAAAAGGCGTCCTCGACGCGTCGGGCATCTTCCGTTGAGAGGCAATTTTTGGTCTTAAGAATGGCTATCGCCCGGGTTCGCAGGTCCGCTTCCGAAAGTACCTCGATTTCTTGGATCAGCTGCGTCGCGGCCAATCCTGACTCAGCGGCCGAAAACATTTCCCGTGGCGGCATTGTACCTAGGCCAACCATTCGCCGTTGGATGCCCTGAGCGGAGCCTGGCACGGGGTCAGGATTGGCCCGGCGGCCGGCATTGAGGACCTTCTGATCGTCAGCAGGGTTGGCCACATCGGGCGGTGCGTCGAGATCATCCTCTCCGGCAATACCGACCATCGTAAACAGGGCGTAACGCCGGGCGTAGGTCAATGCCGCTCCCATGCGGCGAGGTGCAGATGTCTCCGATAGCTGGCAGACCGGCCAGTCCGAGGAGATCCACTCTCCTGACGTATGCAACAAAAGGGTTGTCAGGTTGACCATGCCATTGGCCCGGTCGATATCGGTGGTCTGCGCGATGGCGATCTGTTGGCCGCCCAAGACCTTTCTGACGATGTCCAGACCGCTCGCTAGCGAAGCATAGCGAAAGGTTTGGGGACTGTCGGATCGGTTGTTGTAGACCGTTCCGACCGTCGCCCTTTCAGGGTTCGAGAGGTCAATCTGAGCCTTCGCTAACGCGGTAGCTATGGCCGCGACATTTTCACTGGACCGATGCAAAAGCGCTCTCCATCTCGACGCGGTCGAAACTAATCGCCCCTGATTTTGACCGTTTTGCTCGGATGCCGTGGCCCATGGCCTCCTTGGCGTCCTCCGGCATCAGACCTTTCAGTTCGCTCTTGGCTCGCTCGTGGTTGGTGTGGGCTTGTTGCGTGTCCCGGAACAGTCCGGCAAATTCCGCCCACGAATTGGACGCATTCATATCGACCACCCGAACCGCTTGGATCCGTGGCTTCGGCGGCTCGCAATCGAACAACGCGGGAGTTTCGCCGGTCTTGGCGGCCCGCCAGAAGGCCTTCTCTGCTGCGATCAGAACCGTCTGGTAGATCGGATCGGCCTCGATGGCGAGTTCGACCCAGTTGCCGCCTCCGGTGATGATAGACAATACGGAGGTCTTGGTGTTGGCGACCAGCATGTTGTGCTGGAGCTGAGCCATGTGCTTTTCCGCTGCGGCCTCTTCTGAAAACGACCAAGGCAGCATGAACTTGGCTTCGAAGACGGCGCCCATTTCTTTGATGACACCGTCTAGGGTGGCGGCCATCCATGGGATCGTCCGGTGAACGACGTGGCGTTGGACTTGGGCGATCCTGTAGCCCGAATTGATCTCGTACCAACGTCGATTAAGGTCTTCGGTTACGAGTCCGAGCTGGACGATCAATTCCCTGGAAAGATCGACCGGGGAGGTCTCACCTCGCTTTTCTTTCCATAGGCGAACGAGGGCTTTCTCATCTTTGCCCATGATGATCCGGGCGTCGGACCCGCCGATAAAGTGGCGTCGGTCACGCAATGCATCAATTTTTGGTATAGCTCCGCCGTTCACCAAAACGGTGCCTTTGGTCATTTGGCTACTCCGAATCTGATTTTTCTGATACAAAAAGATCATACATGATGATCTAAAAGGATCAAGAGTTTTGTTTAGCCCATCTCAACTTCGTGCAGCGCGAGCTCTTGTCGGATGGTCGCAGAGCGAGATCGCAAAGGCTGCAGGTCTATCAGTTCCTACAATCAAGCGAGCTGAAGCTGACCGGGGAATCAAGGTGTCTGAGGAAGCCGCGGCCGCAATCGCAAGCGTGCTAAAAAAGGTCGGCGTCGAGTTCATCGAAGAAAACGGCGGAGGTGCTGGCGTCCGGCTTCGGAAGGCACAAAGCCCTGCTCGACATAAATAAACCGAATGCAAAGTCTAAAGAACGTCAAGAGGTTCATGTCAGCCCTGTCTTGGCAAACCCCGCCGAAGGCAGCCGTTCGGTTGATTGAGGCTTGCTCGCGGCCTCGTTGGGGTTTTAAAACAGACGTCCGGGCTGGCGGGGGCCAGAATCGCTGGTTGCCGCCGGTTTGGCGGAGAAGTGAAGGCCAGGGTTACCCCCGGGAGGGTGCAATACGGTTGCTGAATTGATCGAGCAGTTATTGGCGCTTCCGGATAAGACCGCGCAAGTGGTGAAAAGTCCCGGACCATTTGATGGCTTGAATGAACCAGGCCTCATTTATGAGGGTTATGTCGACCAGGATATGAAATTCCAGCTCAGGCGACTGATCCAGACGCAATCCACGTCGTTTATCTTTGAAGGCGCACTCAAGAACCACATGCGACGCTGCGATTTTCGATGTCCTTGGCGTACTATTCGAACTTCGTTGAGTATCTTCGTTGGGTGACAGAGGTAAGCAAGCAATCCCGTTATTGTTTCCCAACGCCCTCCAAGAGAAATCGGTCAAGCTAGACCGCTTCTGCCAGCAAGAACAGAATTCCAAAAAGCCTGTTATGCAAGCCGTGGAGCAGGTTCTGGGTAAGAAGTAGGGGCGTTCCCATTTTTGAGAGCACGCTCACGGCCCCGATTGCGTCTTCTTGTGGAGTTAGACCGGAAGTGAGCGGGACGCGGTCAAATCGACGCGAACCAAAGCGGACGTCAACGCCGCGACGCGGTAGCGGTGGACAAGGCTCGTAACCCCGCCTGGCAATCTTAGTTGCACCATAATGCACCGCAGTCCTATGGGTAATGAAGGGAGCTTGGGGTGATGATTCCTTCCGAAAAATTGGCGCTCTTTATCGACGGCCTCAACCTCCACTACACGGCGAAAGCCTTGGACTTCAACATTGATTTTAAGAGGCTTCTCGCCGAGTTCAGGACGCGCGGCGTGCTTGTGCGTGCTTATTACTACACGATCATCGCTGAAGAGTTTCAAACGACCCGGCCCCTCATCGATTGGCTCGACTATAACGGTTTCACAGTGCGTACGAACTCGGTCAAAGAGTTCGATGATGGTCAGGGCCGGCGGAAATACAAGCGCAATATTGGAATCGAACTCGCAGTCGATGCGGTCGAGATTGCGAAGTACGTTGACCACATATTGTTGTTTTCCGGAGACGGCGATTTTCGACGCCTTGTGGAAGCAATCCAGCGCCTCGGCCCTCGCGTCACAGTCGTATCAAGCATGCGAACGAAACCTGCGATGGTCTCTGACGAATTGCGCCGGCAGGCGGATACGTTCCTCGAATTGGATGACCTCAAGGCTGCGATAGGGCGGACAAAGGAGGAGAGCAGAATGCGCAACCAGAGGGATGAGCTTTCGTAGGGACAACATTCCCGCGCGGGCATTCTCGACATGCCTCTACCGGCCGCTTGATGCTCTAACCCACTTGGAAACCGACTGATGCGCGCACGATTGTTCTTGAAGTTGGCGCGAGCAGTAGGTCTTCACAGGAACTGCCGGTGCCGTTGCGGCTATCCTCTTTGTGTCTCGGTTTCGCAACACTCGATGTGTTTCGCAGCGGGAACTTCAATTTTGGATCCACACTCGTCGATGCCAGGAGCAGTCTCTGGGAGGGGCTATTGAGGAGCATCGGCTTCGGCGCTAATCCGTTATGACTCCGTCGTCCAAAGGTTCTGTGAGACCGCAATCGGGTCGATCGAGACTCTTGACCACCAGGCTCGTTCGTCCCCAAAGCGGTGATGGGCGCGGCACAGCGGCACCCTGAATTCGTCGCTGACCTTCCAACCCAACGCCTGTGGTTGTGCGAACCTCACATGGTGGGCGTGACGAAGTTTAATCTTCGCTTATTGCAAGGAAAGTGAAAATCCCTCGTTGGACCGTTTGGCAATTCCCGGAGGGGCCCGCGGAGAATCTGGCACGTACGAGCTGTGCCGCTCTCAATCACTATTTCGAGGTACCTCTTTCGCCGCTTGATGTCCGTAGTCTTACGGTCTCTCAATCCAAGAAAGAGCTTTGACTTCTAACCGGATGAATCATAACCAATTTTGCGACGCTATCGATTCATAGTTAAATCAATCTATGTGGCGTTGCATATGGACGGTAGTTAGAATTTGCGGCAAGTTGCAGTCACTGAGTTAAGGGACGGCCTCGCGAATAGCAGCACGAATGAATGACGTCTGCGACTTTGTCTCTGATCAAATTGCGACTTTGTCTCTGATCAAATCAAGAGACGCGACAAAAAATTTAGAATATGCGCGGTCCTTAGGGACTCGACATGAATAGGGCAGGGATTATGGCGTTCGGGGTAATTTCACAATAGTTCAAGATTGCAGTGTCAGCGCGTTTGGGTTGATCGCTCGCCGAATATCGGCGGTGTCTTGTGAGTTGCTTTTCGAGTGCGATCGCACCTGCTCTGCATTAGCAGAGTTGAGGAGTGAGCCGTGGGTCGCGTTGCGTTCACTAAAAAAGCAGAGTGGGTCGACTGGTTCGAGATCGAATCGCGTCGCCAGGAAATTTCAGGTTTTTGCCGTTTTTCTGGTTCTCCAGTCGGACCGTCGATCGCTCCAACAAATGATCCGTCGGCATTTGCTTCAGACGACTCCGTCGTTTCGTTGTCGTCTCATCAAGACATCCTTCGAAATTGCCAGGCCGCAATCGCGACATCCAACTTGTCGCAGGGGCAAACCACCCGTTAGTCGCGCGAATTTTCACAAGCAGGATTTTTCACGAACTCGATATTGGAGCATCAATGGCAAGCGCCAGCGGCACTACCACCCTCACAGGCACCAGTGGCAGCGACAATTACGTCGGCGGGTCGGGCAATGACTATCTCTCGGGAGACGCTGGCAGCGATCGCCTCAACGGCGGATCAGGGGCCGATACGCTTGATGGCGGCAGTGGTTTTGACACCGTCCTCGGTGGGTCAGGCGCGGATACGCTTATCTATCGAGCGTGGGAAAACCAATACAAGATCGGTAGCCAAGTCTACGGGGTAGGGACAACGGCCACACAAACCGCCTTTTCCGGCTACGACATCTACGACGGCGGCAACGGCAATGCTGCCCAGGGCACTGCCGAAATCGATAGGCTCGTTATCTATTTGAGCAACGCACAACTAGCCAGCTCCGCGTTTATGACTGCGTTTAATAATGACATGGCTAACTTTCAGGCCTTCATTATCGCCAACTCAAATCGAAACACCGGCCAAGCAGGCCAGGCAGAATTTACGTTTACGAGTATCAATCTCAAAGTCTCAGCGATCGAGCAGGTTACTTTCGCTCTCGATCCCACGTCTCCGGTTGGCGTGAACGATACCAACGGGCTCGATCTTGTCCGAGAGGCGGGCGTGGGCCCGGGTAATACGCCGTTTGCCGGCGATTCTTCGGCCATAGGCAATGTGCTCACTAATGATACGGATTCCGACAACGGCCAGGCGTCGCTCGTGGTGTCCGCAGTGCGGACCGGACCAGAATCCGGCTCGGGAACCGGCGGCACCGTAGGGACTGCACTGGTAGGCACTTACGGCTCACTAACTCTGAACGCCAATGGCACCTGGACTTACACCCTTAGCAACAGCGACGCCGACACCAACGCATTGGCTGACGGGGTGACGGTCACGGAGGTGTTTACGTACACCGTGCGCGATCCTAACGGGCTTACGGATACCGCGCAGCTGACCATCACGATCACCGGCACCAACGACGCCCCGACGATTTCGCTCGCCGACGGCTCCGGCGCCGTCACCGAAGACACCGCCATTGTTGCCGACAATCCCAACACCCCGACGGTCGAGACCGGCAGCTATCTCTCCGACAGCGGCACCATCACCTTCGACGACGTCGATCTGATCGACATCCATTCGACGGCGGTGACGCCGGCCCTCGGCAACACCCTCGGCGGCACGCTGACCGCATCCGTGACCGACAGCGCCACAGGTGCGACCGACGGAACGGTGAGCTGGACCTACGCCGTCGCCAACAGCGCCACGCAGTATCTGGCGGCGACCGAGACGGCGACCGAGAGCTTCACCATCCGCATCAACGACAACCAGGGCGGCTTCGTCGACCAGCTCGTCACCGTCACCGTCACCGGCACCAACGACGCCCCGGTCATCGCCGGCGAGCTGTTCACCGGCGCCGTCACCGAACTCGGCTCCAACGTCGACACCGGCTCGATCGGCGCCAACGGCACCTTCACCTTCGACGACGCCGATCTGACCGACGCCCATAGTGTGAGCTTCGTGCCGGTTGGCACGACCCTCGGCACGCTCTCGGCGCTCTCGGTTTCCGATCCGGCCACCGGCGCCGGCGACGGCACCGTGTCGTGGACCTACGCGGTCAATGCCGCCGATGTCGCTTACCTCGCCGATGGCGAGACCAGGGTGGAAGAGTTCACCGTCACGGTCACCGACGACAACGGCGTGCCGCTCAACGATACCGCCACCGTGCGGGTCACCGTCACCGGCACCAACGACGCCCCGGTCATCGCTTTAGTCGCGACGGGAACACCCGACAGCGCGGCGATGACGCTCGCCGAGACCAACGCGGGTCTGACCACCAACGGCACGCTGACGGTGAATGATGCGGACCTGTCCAACACCGTAAGCTCGTCGGTGACAACGGTGGTGGCCTCGGGCACCACCACGGGGCTTGGGCTGAACAACGTACAGCTGCTGGCGATGCTCGGCGTCGCGCCGACGTCGGGTCTTGCCGCGGATCCCGCCGATACCCACAACTTGGCCTGGACCTTCAATTCCGGAACCGAGGCGTTCGACTATCTCGACGACGGCGAGACGCTGACGCTGACCTATACGGTGCGGGCGACCGACGACAGCCTGGCGTTCGACGATCAGACCGTCACCATCACCATCACCGGCAGCAATGACGGGCCGACGACGAACGCCGATCAGTTCGTTATTACAAGTGCCGGCAATAACGCGTTATTTGATATTCCAGAGTGGGCCATTCTCGCGAATGACACCGATCCGAACAACGCACCGCTCGATGTGCTCGACGGAAGTGTTGGAAGTGCTGTCAGCGGATCAGCCAATCATACCGCCGGTTCAGGCTCAAACGGTTTTGTCACGTTCACCGACGACACTACCGCAGCAGGCTCGTTCCAGTATCGAGCAACCAACGGAACGACTCCTGGTTCGTCGGCAACGGTGACGATTGATAACCGCGGCAGCTCTGGAAACAGCATCACAGGCACCGCCAATAATGAGATTATGATAGGTACCGGCAACAAAGACAATTTCGATGGAGCCGGAGGCAACGATATCATCATTGGTAAGTCAGGTGGTGGAACCTACATCGGTAACACCGGAGACGACCAAATCGTTTACTTTTCAGGTGTGAATAGCGGAGCGGGGTCGGTAACGATCCATGGTGACGCTGCTGCGGCCGCGGCGGGCACTGACAACGACACACTTATTCTAATTCAGACGACGTCAACCGCTATCAACTTGTCCAATGCGGTCGACCAAGCACCTGCTGCCGATACCGTCGTTACCGGCATGGAAAATGTTGACGGGAGCCGCTCGACCGGGGCGTTGACGTTGACCGGATCGAGTGGCGCGAACGTTCTGAAGGGCGGAGCGGCGGACGACACGTTAGTCGGGTTTGTCGGCGCTGACTCGCTTGATGGCGGAGGCGGATCGGACACGATTACCCTGACCGGGACATCAGCGGACTTGAATGCTGCGACCGATGCACGGATCGTCAATGTTGAGGCCGTCACGGCCAGCGCGGCAGCCACGATCAATCTGAGCAATCAGACAGAGGGCTTCACGATCACGGGCAGCGCCGGCGCCGACAACATCACGGGCGGTTCTGGCAACGACACCATTGCAGGCGGGGCAGGCGTTGATGCCATCAACGGCGGTGCCGGCAATGATGTGATCATTGTAAACGCCGTTGTAGGGACTTCGAGTGATTCGATACGGATTGTGCAGGCTGGCGATGATACCGCCCAAGATACGATCACAGGTTTTGATCTGACGTCAGGAGGTGGCGACACTCTGAGAATTGTCGCCTCTAATGTGAACGCCTTTGTCCATGGCACTAACACTGCAATCGGAACAGGGGGCGGCGCGGGCTTGACGAGCACCTTTGCGACTTCCACTGGTCTGGTAAATCTCAACAATGACGGAGACGTCACTGATGCGAGTGATATCGCAGTGACCTTCGCCAGCCCGTCGGTTGCTTTGACCGAAGCGAACTTCGAAGCTCGCCTTCAGTACAATCTAACGGGCACAGGTGGCGTCAACACCCTTACGACCGGTGCATTGAACGACACCATTGATGGTGGCGGCGGCGCTGACGGCATCACCGGCGGAGCAGGCGCCGACACCATGACGGGAGGAACCGGCGTCGACACGTTCACTCTCAGCAGTGGTGAATCACTCGGCATCATCGGGGGGGCAGGCGACGCCGGCACGGTTTCCGGCTACGACGTTATCACCGACTTCGATCCAGCCACCGACATCTTGAATCTGCCCACCACGCTAACCCCGGCAAACATACCGACCAATACGGCAGGGACTAATGGCTCGGCCTCCGTCTTGACGATTGGCGGCGCCACGATCAAGTCGCATGCCATATCGAACGGCATCATCACGTTCGATGACCAGCTGGGCTATGCGTCGGCGCTTAACATAACAACCGTTGCCCAAGTGGCAGCCGTGGTCGACTATCTGCAGCGTCAAGACTTCGGCGCGGGCAATAACGTGGTTGCCTTCACGGCAACCATTGGCGGAACCGCTCACACTTACATTTATGATCAACTCGGAGCGACGGCGAATGCCGCGAATGACATCCTCGTAGACCTTGTTGGTGTTACGCTAACGAGCGGCGGCACAAGCCTGCTGACATTGATCAGCTCAAACACGGTCGATCCGGCCGGGATTGCCGGCTCGCCGATCAACCTGGCACTGGCTACTCCGTCGGTGGTCGATGGCCTGATTACGGCGACGGTAGCCAACGTTCCGGCGGGGTGGATCCTTAACGCAGGCACCAATAACGGCGACGGTACATGGACCGTGCAGACAAACGATCCGGGCGCGTTGACGGTTACCACGCCGGCGGATTTCTGTGGCGCTGTGGTGCTCGGCGTCAGTATGAGCTGGACCAATGCAGACGGCAGTATCGACAGTGCGTATGTCTCCAGCAATGTCGAAGCCTATGCGCAAGGCTCACCGATCTTTGCGCTGTCCGGCGACGACTTCCTGACCGCCTCGAGCGGAGACGATCTGCTGGTGTTCTCGCAACCGATAGGCATTGACACGATCTACAATTTCGACACCGCACATGACCAAATTGACCTCATCGGGTACGCCGGATTCACCTCCTTCGTCGATGTTCAATCGCACACGATCAACAATGATCTCGGCGATGCAGTGATTACGCTGGGAGAGGGCCAATCGATCACCCTGCATGGCGTCGATGCGAACTCGCTCTCGGCCGATGATTTCGTGTTCAATCAAACTCCGGTTGTGCAGAACGCCGACAACATGGTGATCGGAGACGGGGCGATCATGCCGCTGAGCGGCATCATCGAAAACACCGGCACGATCCAATTGAACTCGACGAGCGCCGAAACCGACCTCCAGCTGATCCAGTATGGCATCACGCTCGAGGGGCACGGGCAGGTCATTCTGTCCGACAGCACCGAGAATGTGATCACCGGAACGGTCTCGGACGTCACGCTGACGAATGTGGACAACACGATCTCGGGCGCCGGACAGCTCGGCGCAGGGCAGATGATCCTGGTTAACGAAGGCACGATCATCGCCACCGGCACCAATTCCCTCGAGATCGATACCGGTGCGAATACCATCGTGAATTCCGGAACACTTGAAGCGACCGGTAGCGGCGGGCTGGTGATTGACAGCAACCTTGATAATTCCGGATTGCTGTGGGCGAATGGAGGAGACATCACCTTCAACGGCACCGTAACTGGCAGCGGCACTGCATTGATCGATGGTGTAGCCACGATCGAGTTCGAAGCAGCGTCATCAGCTAACGTAACGTTTGCTGCCGAGGCGACGGGGACGCTCAAGCTTGGCGACTCCTTCGACTTCAGCGGAATTGTTTCGGGATTTGACGAGGATGACCAGATCGATCTGCTCGATGTCACATTTGGGGAAGGCACCAGCGTAAGTTACGCTGAGAATTCGGAGGAGACCGGCGGAACCCTGACGGTGAGCGACGGCGTTCACACCGCCAACATCTCGTTGTTCGGCGACTACTCGGCGGACGGCTTCGTATTCTCGGCAGACGCCACTACGGGCACACTTCTGTCATACCGTGATGATCTGATCTAGCTAACCGACAGAATGCTTTGGATACAGTGCGGAGCTGATGGGGCGATGCCCGACGATGGTCCTGGAACGTGAGAAAGAGTATGATCAGGGCAGGGTAGGCTTGGCCC
The DNA here is from genome assembly GCF_018130085.1 of Bradyrhizobium sp. AUGA SZCCT0169. NCBI lineage: Bacteria > Pseudomonadati > Pseudomonadota > Alphaproteobacteria > Hyphomicrobiales > Nitrobacteraceae > Bradyrhizobium > Bradyrhizobium sp. AUGA SZCCT0169. The sequence continues at coordinate 21,710 of NZ_JAFCMC010000047.1, forward strand.
GGAGCGTTCATAAATGGCGATCAGGATCGGCGAGGTAAAGTCGTCCAGGCTCTCGGATGACAAGAAGGAAGTCATCGTCGATGGAAGCGGGAAGTACATTGGCGACGTGGAGCTGAAAATCGCGCGCGAGTGCCTGGACGATTTTATCGACGCCCTGGTCAGCGCGCGGGGCACGCTTGGGTCAGTAGCAGGTCCCGGCGCGGGCTCCGCCGTGGTTCCCAAGCTGAGTGCTCGATCGGGGGGCAACCCGAATGAAGTCAGATTTGAAATCCCGAAGACCTTCGCCGTGACGGCGGACACCGAAGGCAGGGGCCTGGTCCTGCTTATTCTCAATCACCGGCTGGAAAACCAGGAAGGCTATGCGCTGTCTCCGGATGCCGCACGACAAGTAGCTGCGGGGCTGACCAAGAGCGCGGATGCATTGCTAGCATCCCCGGTTGCCGGCGAACTAAACAAGTGAGCCCAATACGGATGCGCGTCGAATAATTTGAAGAGTGACCAAGGTCAACTGTTGTACGGTTTTCATCTTAGTGACGCGGTTTCCCGAAAGCTACTTGGGACAAGTGGCACCGTGCAGGAGGGCAAGAAGCTTCTGTATCGCGCCGGCCAGCTCGACTGTGATTTATGCCCGCTCAAACTTCCCAAAAGAGCCATCACGCAAGATCCCGCGCAACATCCAGGAGCATGCCCGCGACGTCGCCCGATCGTCGTTCGTCGGCGCGAGCGCAAGAAGATCGAGATGCGGTTTGCACACATCAAGCGCATCATGAAGCTCGGCAGGCTTTGACTGCGGTCCACTAGGCGCCCAGGATGAGTTCGTTCTGGCCGCCATCGCCCAGAATCTGGGCGGCTCGCATCGCTGGTCGCTCGGCCGCACCCGCTGGGGCTCTGTGTATTGCGTAGCGTCAGAGTTGCGGATCAAAGCCGGTCGCTCATAGTGAAGTGACCGAGCGACACCCATCGGTTACAGCGGACTTGCGCAACAAAATCGGCACTGTTGGACCTCGCGCGAGGTCCGACTTGAGTCCGGAATGCGCACCAAAGCGGACGTCCGCCGACCGCCCTGAATTTACGGACTCACGCTTAGTCCAATCGCTTTCCGCGAACAACAAATAACCCTAGGCCTCGGGCAATTCGCCACGCACGTCACCGTCCGACACGTGTGGGTCAGTCATTCGAGGCATCGGATTCGGAACTAATCGATTATGGCTCTTCGTCCAAAGGTTCTGTGAGACCGCAATCGGGTCGATCGAGACTCTTGACCACCAAGCTCGTTCGTCCCCAAAGCGGTGATTGTCTCGGTGATGGGCGCGGCACAGCGGCACCGTGAATTCGTCACTGACCTTCCGTCCTAGTGCCTGTGGTTGTGCGAACCTCACATGGTGAGCGTCCGCGGGGCTACGTTCGCAGATCAGGCAGGGACGAGATGCTACAAATCTTAGATGGGCCTTGTCGCGGAGGTAGCGCAGTTTGGGGATGGCCAAGGCTCCGCTTTCGACCTTGGTTTCCTCGGCGGAGGTAGTGGGGATATCGCTAACGACGATGCCTTCTTGTGTCACGAACGCAGAAACGGTTTGCTCGGTTGCAGGTTTGATCTTTCGCGGCCGGCCTCTGGGTCGCAGCACCATCTCGGCCGCAGGGTTGGCGGAGGGTTGCACAGGTACCGTCGGATCAGGAGGAACGATCGCAGGTTCAGCCGCCGTGATTGGCTCGGGCAATGCTTCTGTGGGGACGCTCTTGGCCGAGAAGGCGCACTCGACCCGTCGCGCATCATCGGCCGAGAGGCGATTTTTGCTCTTTAGGATGGCTATCGCTCGGGCGGGCAGATCCTCTTCCGAAAGGGTCTCGATTTCTTCGATAAGCTGCGTCGCGGCCAATGCGGACTCAGAGGCTGAAAGCTTTTCCCGTAACGGGATCGTGCCGAAGCCACGGGGTCGCGATTGCTTATCCTGAGCGGACCCCCGCACGATGCCAAGATTGGGCTGGAGGCCGGCATCGACCATTTGATCTTCGGCCCGGATGTTGGCCACATCGGGCGGTGCGTCGAGATCATCCTCCCCGGCAATACCGACCATCGTAAAGAGGGCGTAACGCCGGGCGTAGGTGAGGGCCGCTCCCATGCGGCGAGGTGCGGATGTCTCCGATAGCTGGCAAACCGGCCAGTCTGAGGAGATCCACTCTCCTGACGTATGCAACAACAGGGTTGTCAGGTTGACCACGCTATTGGCCCAGTCGATATCGGTCGTCTGCGTGATGGCAATCTGCTGGCCGCCCAAGGCCCTTCTGACAATGTCCAGACCGCTTGCTAGCGAAGCGTAGCGAAAGGTCTGGGGACTGTCTGATCGGTTGTTGTAGACCGTCCCGATCAATGCCTTCTCTGGATTCGAGAGGTCAATCTGAGCCTTCGCTAACGCGGTGGCGATGGCCGCGACATTCTCACTGGACCGATGCATGGGCGGCCTCCATCTCGACGCGGTCGAAACTAATAGCTCCTGATTTTGACCGTTTCGCTCGGATGCCGTGGCCCATGGCTTCCTTGGCGTCTTCCGGCATCAGACCTTTCAGTTCGCTCTTGGCTCGCTCGTGGTCGGTGTGGGCTTGTTGCGTGTCCCGGAACAGTCCGGCGAATTCCGCCCACGAATTGGAGGCATTCATATCGACCACCCGAACCGCTTGGATCCGTGGCTTCGGCGGCTCGCAATCGAACAATGCGGGAGTTTCGCCGGTCTTGACGGCCTGCCAGAAGGCTTTCTCTGCCGCGATCAGGACCGTCTGGTAGATCGGGTCGGCCTCGATGGTGAGTTCGACCCAATTGCCGCCTCCGGTAATGATCGACAGCACGGAGGTCTTGGTGTTGGCGACCAGCATGTTGTGCTGGAGTTGGGCCATGTGCTTCTCCGCTGCGGCCACCTCTGAAAACGACCAGGGCAGCATGAACTTGGCTTCGAAGACGGCGCCCGTTTCTTTGATGACGCCGTCGAGGGTGGCGGCCATCCAGGGGATTGTCCGGTGAACTACGTGGCGTTGGACTTGGGCAATCCGGTAGCCCGAACTGGACTCGTACCAACGTCGATTGAGGTCCTCGGTTACGAGTCCGAGCTGAACGATCAATTCCCTCGAAAGATCGACCGGAGCGCTCTCACCTCGCTTTTCCTTCCAAAGGCGAACGAGAGCTTTCTCATCTTTGCCCATGATGATCCGGGCGTCGGACCCGCCGATGAAGTGTCGTCTTTGAAAAGTAGGTGCTGCCTGGGACATACGTGACTTCCTCTGAAATAACGATTTTCGTTAGACAGAACGATAATCGTTACTTTGCTCCTCGTCAACGCTATTCGTTCATCTTGTAGAAAATCGTTGCCTGAATTAAATGGAGGGATGACACCAGCCCAATGCCGCGCCGCGCGCGCCCTTATCGAGTTCTCCCAAAGCGAGTTGGCGGCCAGAGCAAAGGTCGGCGAAAGTACCGTCCGAAATTTCGAGGCAAGCAGGAGTATACCTGTGACGAACAACCTCGAAGCGATTCAACAGGCGTTGGAAACCGCCGGCGTCGAGTTTATTGAGGAGAATGGTGGGGGACCGGGCGTTCGTCTGCGGAAGGCACAGAGGCCTGCGCGATCGAAATAGAGCGACTGCGAAGCGCTATCCAACCCCGACGGCTGTTTGTCGCCGGGCGGCAATATTGCAAGCCGTTTAGAGACGTTGCGCGAGTGCTTTACAATCGGCATCGTTGGGCGGCACATGACTAGGCGCCTTACGCCGTTCTCGCTGCGCAATGAGGGGCAAGGTTAAGCGTGCACGCGCACTCACATTCTGGAAACCCCTATGTTCACCGACTATTACGAAATTCTCGAAATCAGCCCGAACGCCAACTCGGAAACGATCGAACGGGTCTTTCGTTTTCTTGCTCTGCGCTACCATCCCGACAATCAGAGTACTGGCGATCTGGCCCGCTTCAGCGAACTGGTGGAGGCCCATAATACGCTCAAGGATCCGGTTAAACGCGCCCAGTACGATATTCAGCACAGGGACCATCTGGGCGTCCGCTGGAAATTGGTCGAAGAAGCCAGCGACACCAAAGGCATCGAACGGGATGTCGTCGTTCAGGAGAAGCTACTGTCGATGCTTTATGTCAAACGCCGGCAAAACATCAACGATCCCGGCATCGGCGAGTTCGAACTTGAACGCCTGTCAGGCTGTCCGCGGGAGCATCTGGAATTTCATCTCTGGTACCTGAGAGCAAAAGGCTGGATCGCAAAACTTGAAAACGGCACGCTCGCGATCACCGTGCAAGGCGTCGATCGCGCCAATTCCGAACATGGTCGTGAGCCCATCACCAGGCTGCTGACGTATCCGGACCCCACGAGCTAAAGGCTTCGTGGGCAAGGCCCGCTCGGCGCGCCCGATCCGTCACTTCGGCACTAAGCTTTCAGGCCGGGTGCGCCACATTCCGTGCGCAGCAAGGCGATAGCCGTTCCGATCCAACCAATCAGTCCACGCTAATGTTCTGCACTTTCATGCGGATGCGCTTCGATCCTCCGCCTTCGCTTCAACCATCGATCGACGGTCAGCACGATGGGGAAAAACTCCAGAAACAAATTGCTGTTCAATGCGGCGGTCTTTCAATCAAGAAATATGAGGGCATCAAACTCAATATTCGGGAGAGTGAAAGCGTGTTCGCAGGAATTTTGCTGCATTGCATCCAGTTCAATGACTGGCGCGTGCCAACTCGTCCGGTCTCGAGGCGGAGTGACGTCGACCACCCTCGCGACGGAGGATGCACGGCGGAAGTTCTGGAGAGAATAGTTCCAGCCTTTGTTTCCGTAAGGCCGTTCAAATTCGTAATGCAGCGATCGTAGGCGCTCACGAAGAGCGCGGACGCATTGCTCACATTCCGGTTGCCGGCGACCTCGTCAATTGACGCCAACACTCATGTGGTTGGATATTGAGCAATACTTGGCCAAAAACGCTCACTCCTAACGCCGATGGACTAGCCATTTGGCGGTCGTAGCAGCATAGCATATCCCGCGGGCGGTGAACCCAATCGATAATCCCTCATCGGAAAAATCTCTTGCGCTCGCCTGAAGCTTGCGGAAAGCTTGGCGCAACGGATCTGGTGAACGCCACGATGTCCTCAGGCAGCGCGATTTTTCTGGGAATGGCGGCCGCCCTTTGTTGGGGCGCGTCGGCCTCGTCAGCGACAATAAAGAGTCTTCCGGGCAAACACGGGGGTGTGACCATCCAGATATCCGGTCGGTTCACAACGGGCGACGCCGATGCATTCATCAGCGAAGTGAAGCAGGCGACCGCTGCAGGCAAGTACATCGAGAACGTTCAGTTAGATTCGGCCGGCGGCAAACTCCTCGAAGGCGTAAAGCTGGCAGGAGCAATTAGGGAAGGGAAGATTTCAACCACGGTCGGGCAGGGGGCGGTTTGCGCATCAGCGTGCTTCCTGGCGTTCGCCGCAGGGGATCCGAAATTCGTAGACCACAGCGCACAGATCGGTGTGCACAAAGCCTCCCATGAAGGCGGCCGGGAGACCGTGCTGTCGGGCGTGGCGACCGTCTCGATGGCCCACTTCGCAAAAGAGCTTGGCGTTCCATCCGCAATCATAACTCGGATGATGATGACGCCGCCGACAAAGATCGTGTGGCTCAGCTCGGGGGATCTTCAGTCCATGGGGGTAAAGATGGCAGGTCCCCCCGCGCAAGCAAGACCGGTTGCAACGGACCAATTGCCGGTCCAGCAAACACCGGCAGAATTCGCGTCGCTGGCGGCGCTGACACCGCAGGCGAGAGCAGCTCCAAAAAGTGCCTCCGCCTGGAATGAATTCATAGACAATGCCGCAAAACTATCAGCGGATCAGAATGAAGGCAATGCGGCTCTTTCCAGGCTTTGTCAGCCCGAGCTTAAAAACTGCGTTTTGGGATTGGCATATTTGCTGGTGGATGGAAGGCAGGGGCTCGCCGTAGTCATACAAGATGCGAACGGCAAAACCGTGCGAAGAGAAGTGTGCGAGTTCAATCGCTCTGACGACGTAAGAATCTGCGTGGATTGGGATTCCGGAGCAAAGCACCGCGACACAAAAAACACGAAGGGCGATTGGATTCAAATCGCTCGAGAATGACCCATGCTCTGTCTGAAGGACCGCCTGCAACCAGCCAACGCTCTTTCCGGCCAATCCCTGGAGCCGCTGCGACGGGGTGGGTACAGGTAACGACGGCAGCCTCGGCGAAGTCGTTCGTTCGGGCGCTGGAATCCCTCGTTTCATTCCATGGCGGCCTTGTTTTTGGTCGGCCCACGCCCCAATCTGCTCAGCATCGGCTTTTCCACCAGTTCGTGGACCCGCCAGGCAAAAAGCACGGATGTAATCAAGCCGATCGCAATGATTGCGTCGGGCGGAATCGGGAATCTTGTCCAAAGCGCTTGCAGCGGCGTAACCATGAAGGTGTGGACCAGATAGAGCGCGTATGAGGCGTCGCCGAGATATGTCCAGACGCTGCGAGCGACCGTGATCTGCATCGTGCCGTAGACAATGATCGTCGCGGGGATTCCGCAAACGACGACCCGGCGCAGATTGTCGTCGCCGCGCAGAAAATCCATAGTGCCCCCAACCGGAGCAAGTCCGAGGACGCCTGCGAGAAGCAGCAGGGCCGCTCCGGCGAAAATGGCCGGGATGCCGACGCCCAGTTTCGGCGCGCGCGCTATCGCGACACCAAACAGAAACTCGATGATGATCGGATTGCCGAGAAACTGAAAGATCGGCCCAAAAGATCGAAGGCAAAAGGCCGCAACGTAAAGGCCTGCCAGCGCCAATACCCACCACCGGTTGAACAGGACCAGTGTTGCCGACGCATAAAACAGCATTTCGAAACTGAGTGTCCATGCCACATCCAGTAGTGGCGCGGTCATCACGTCGGTGGCGGGCCATAGCAGGAATGTTGCCACTAGTTCGCGCCAGCCGAAGCCCGCGGGCGCTGCGACGAGCACGGCGGGGATACAGCACACGAAATAGAGTGGGACGATCCGCCGAATTCGCCGCCACGCGAATTGGGCCGGCGTCAGACCGGGCGCCGTTCTGGCGATGACGACGCCCGAAATAACAAAGAAGATATCGACGCCAGTAAGCCCCAGTCCCGCAATCGGGTACGGAACAAGACCCACGGAGCCGGTGACATCAAAAGCCGTTTGCGCTGCGTGGACGTAGACGACGATCGCTGCGGCGACAAAACGCAAGATTTGTAGCGACCAGATCATCCGAGCCATCGTAGCCGCCATATTGGCCCGCGCAACAACCAAGGCCGCTTGAGCGCGCCGCGCAGGTGATTTGTTGCGTGGCCGAAATGCGTCGGCTCTGATAGGTTAGCCTTCTTTGAGGTTACCGATATGGACCCGCTAGGCCTGAAAGTTATTCTGATCACCTGTCTTGTGTTTGTGCCGCTCGAGCGCCTGTTCGCCTTGCATAAGGAGCAGAAAATTTTTCGGCGGGGCTGGGCGAACGATCTCGTCTTCCTGCTCGTAAACGGCATCTTGATAAAGCTTGGCCTTCTCGCCGTTATCGCGCTGAGCATTTTTGCCGCCGCATCGATCGTCCCCGCGTCCATTCAAGGCACGGTCGGCGGCCTGCCGTACTGGGTTCAAATTCCGCTGGTCATCGTGCTGTCCGATCTGGGATTCTATTGGACCCATCGCATGTTTCATGCGGTTCCCTGGTTGTGGCGGTTCCACGCCATTCATCACAGCATCGAAGAGCTTGATTGGCTGGCGGCAGCGCGGGTTCATCCCGTCGATCAGATAGTGACCAAGGGAGTCTCGCTGGTACCGGTCGTTGCGCTAGGGTTTTCCGAATGGGCGATCGGCGCCTATGCGCTGCTCTATCAGTGGCAGTCGGTTCTGATTCATGCCAATGTCCGCGTCGGATTTGGCCCACTGCGCCAGCTGTTTGCTTCGCCGGAGTTTCATCACTGGCATCACAGCAGCGATATCGAGGCGAGGGACCGGAATTTCGCCGGGCAGCTGTCATGCCTAGATGCGTTGTTCGGGACTTTGCATATGCCCCGGGGGCAAATGCCGACAGCGTATGGGTTGGACCAGCCGATCCCTCACCGCTACGCTTTCCAACTGCTGTACCCATTTCTCTCCGATCAGGTGCGTCAATCGGTGCCGGCGTCAACGGCGACGGACGAGGAGCAGCCGGGGCCCGCCACCCCGGGGTCGGAGCGCGCCAGCGCCGTTCGTCCGCAGTCCGCGCGCGGTTAACCAACCGTTAATTCCGTCTTTGAAGCCGTTCGCCAATAATCTATCGTGGCGGGATGCGGCGGCAGATCAGCGAGGTTCAATCCTTATGGGTGCAGATGAAGCGATGACGGAACGACCGTCTGGCGAGCAGGTGATTGTTAGCTCGCGCGCGGCGTTCGTGCTTGAGTGGGGTGCCCGAGCTGCGATCGTTGCGATATTTACCGCGCTGGCCGCCCTCAACCTGGCAGGTATCTATCATATGGCGCCGCTTGATGGCCCTGAATGGCTGTTAGCGGTTGCTGCACGGTTTGCCAACTTCATGTTTCTGATTTTGGTTGCGGCAACGGCGCTGACTCGGCTGTCGCCGGTACTGAAAGCAAAGGGGATCGAGCCGCGGGTATCGGCGTTGCTAGGCACGTTTATTTCCGCGGGGCTTGTTCTGCTTCCGAAGACGGAACTCGGTCCGGTCTTGTCGATCATATCCACTTTGCTGATCATCACCGGTGCGGTGTTGTCGTTCATCGTGCTTCGATGGCTGGGTAAATCCTTCAGTATCCTGGCGGAAGCGCGGCGGCTGGTTACGACCGGACCCTACAAGGTCGTGCGCCATCCGCTCTACCTCTGCGAGGGAGTTGCACTCCTCGGCGTCGTGCTCCAGGTGATTTCACCGTTAGCAGTTGCGATGACGCTCATCATTGCGCTGATTCAATTTCGGCGCATGATCAACGAGGAAGCTGTTTTGAACTCGGCATTTCCAGAATACCGCGCCTATGCTGCGCGGACTCCTCGCGTGGCGCCTGCACTACTTGCCGGGTTTTATTCAGGTTCAAAATCCGCCGTGAAGGAATGACCGTATTTTTACGGGGCAAATGACCCCTCTACTTACAAAGGGGTAACCCCCAAGCAATTAACGATAAGTCGCCTAAAAATCGCCGCATCATTGACTCGGTCTCTCATTTAACCGAAAATTCATTTTATGGTGGATCGCAAATTTTGTGCCCCATCGCGAACGGGAAAATTGAAAGTAAACATTATTAGGAGGCGTGAAGCAAATGAGTAAATTTCTTGGCACCCTGAAGAATCTTGGCACTCTGAAGAAGCTCGCTAAGGACGAAGAAGGCGCGGCACTCATCGAGTACACCGTGTTGCTCGGCATCATGTTGGTTGCCGTGATTGCGACGATCGTTCTCGTAGGCGGATGGATCGGCACTCAGTGGACGGCCCTTCAAGCCGCGCTGCCATGAGCCGCTCCCGGGCAACCGGGTCGCGCAAGAATACTTCCTAAATCGGTTTTGCAAATTGATTGTTGAACGTCAGCTTCGTGCGCTTCACGAAGCTGACGTATCCTCAGCCGTATACGGCATTCCTCGTTGCTGACCATTTATTCAATCAGACCCCAGCTTGGCTCTGATCAACGTGGGGAATTTGTGCGATGCGCAGAAGCAATTTGATTATCTTGTTCCTCGCGCTGGCGATGGGCCTTGTTGCTGCGCTGATGGCGCGCAGCTGGATCGCGCAGCACGGCTCGCCCCAGGCTGCGTCAGCGACCGGCACCATCGTGGTGGCCACGGCCCCGTTGCCTTTCGGGACCGTTCTGACGCCCGATAACGTCTCGGAGATTCCCTGGACCGAGCCGCAACTGCCCGAAGGCGCATTCGCAACCAAGACGGATCTGTTGAAGGACGGCCGCCGCGTGGTACTGACCGCCATGGAACGCAGCGAAATGATCGTCCGGCCGAAGGTCACCGCGCCCGGCCAGCGTGCATCGCTTTCCGTCCTGCTCGAGGAAGGCCAGCGCGCGGTCACGGTGCGCGTCGACGACATCAGGGGTGTGGCGGGATTCATCCTGCCTGGCGATCGCGTCGACGTCGTGCTGCTTCGCACCGAGACACAGAAGGGCGAGACGGAAAACTCGGCCAATGTCCTGATCGAGTATGTCAAGGTTCTGGCGATCGATCAGCTTGTCAATGAGCGTCAGGATCAGCCGGCTGTGGCTACGGTTGCCAAGGCGGTCACCTTGCAGGTCAGCCCCTCGCAGGCACAGAAGATTCTGCTCGCCGGCAATATCGGAAAGCTATCGCTGGTGCTGCGGCAGCCCGGCGAGGCTCGCCTAGCCGAGAGCGGGCGTATCACCGACAGCGATCTGGGCCCCGGGTTTGCCCGGCGCGAGGCGGCAGCCAAGCTGCTGCCTGTTGCCGAAAAGGTACCAGTGGCCGAAAAAGCGACGTCGCCGCTACTTCAGGCGTTTAAATCGGACACCGTGAAGGTTACCATCTACCATGGGACCGACGAAAAGAAGTACGAGGTGATGCACCAGGCCAAAGAGCAGGCTGCTGTTTCTGAGGCGGACGCGGGTGCAGGACGCCGGAAATAGCGACAAATGGGGGCGGGGAGCATGTTTGGAGTGCGCGGTTCGCGGAAAACCTGCCGAAAGCTGTTCACCCTCGGTGCAATCGTCGCAGCCGCGCTGACATGGAACCATGCCGCCGACCGCGCCGTAGCCGCGGACCGGAAATCGGACGGCGTGTTTATCAGCGAAGTTTCCGACGTGCGCCGGGTGACCGTGATCGTCAACAAGTCGCGCACGTTCAAGGTCGAGCGGCCGTTCGCAACGATTGTCGCCGGCTCGCCTGACATCGCGGACGTGAAGGCATTGGGCGACCGCTCGATTTATATCCTCGGCAAGCAAACCGGAACCACCAACGTCGTCCTGTTCGATGACGCCGCGCGGCAGATCGGGGTCCTCGATGTCCAGGTGACGATCGACACCAGCAATCTGCAGCAGAACATCCAGTCCAGCACCGGCGCCCGCGGTATTCGCGTCTCTGCCGCTGAGGGCCAGGTAGTACTGACCGGAACGGCTGTGGATGCGGTCGCTGCCGAGCGAGCGATGGCCATTGCCACAGGCTCCGTCCCCAAGGGCGCCATCGTGGTCAACGCCATGAATGTGGCGTCGCCGCAGCAGGTGATGCTGGAGGTGCGCTTCCTGGAGGTCAATCGGGAGGCGGGACGCGAGCTGGGGGTCAATCTCGCCGCCGCCAATGCGAACGGCACTAACGTTGGTAACACGGGTCTTGGTGGAGCTACGACGGTCGGGCGGTTTCCCATCGGCGGCATAAATCCCCAAGGCGGGCCGCCTAGGACTGATGTTGGCGCTAATCCTACGGGCAGCCTTCCCCTGCTTGGCACGGTCGGCACGCTTGTAAGCGGAGCGGCTCCGTTCGGCAGCCTCCTCACCAGCGTCTTGAGACTGAATAACGGTATGTCGGTCGACCTGCTGCTGACCGCGCTCGAAACCAAAGGCCTGGTCCGCCGGCTGGCCGAACCGAATCTGATCGCGCTCTCCGGCGACGCGGCGAGATTCCTGGCTGGCGGCGAATTTCCGGTGCCGGTCGCCTCGTCGCCTAACGGCAACTTCCAGACCGTCACCATCGAATTCAAGAAGTTCGGCGTTGAGCTGGGGTTCGTTCCCACCGTGCTATCGCGCGGCGTCATCAATCTGCGGGTCGAACCCTCGGTCAGCGAGCTCGATTTCACCAACGCCGTGACCATTGCCGGCACCACGATCCCGGCGCTCACGCGCCGCGATGCGCGGACCACGGTTGAACTGCGCGACGGCCAGAGTTTTGCCATTGCCGGCCTGCTGCAAACCCGCAATGTGCAGGATGTCTCTCAGTTGCCATGGATCGGCTCCGTTCCGGTGCTCGGGGCCCTGTTTCGCAGCTCATCCTATCAGCAACGCGAGACCGATCTCGTCATCATCGTGACGCCGCGCCTGGTGGCCCCGGCGGCGCCGGGTCAGGTATTGGCTTCGCCGTTGGATTCCCGCTTGCCTGCGAACGATGTCGATTTCTTCCTCAACGGCCAGATGGAAGTGCGCAAGCGCTATAACGATTATGTCGATAGCGGCGGCGATATCAAAGGACCCTACGGGCACATCATCGCTCCCGATGTCCGCGTGTCCGCACCGCCGGTCGCACCCGGCCAGCCCGTCGTCAGGACCCTCAATTAAAGGATCTCGGAAATGACCTGCACAGTGCTACTTGCGGTCTTCACGCTCGGTTCCTGCAACGGATTGGCCGGCCACGACGAGATGGATCGTTACTTCCAGCGCTCCGAGACCATCACCCTGAGTGCGGGCGACGCCAAACAGGCCAACGCCGTAACCCATACCATCCATCCATGGCCGCGCAATGTCGGCGACCGCAGGATCATCACCGACGCTCGCCGCTCAGGCAGCGCGGTCACGCGTTATAGCAACACCCAGAGGCCCGTCGATCAGCTTCCCGATCTGGGGGATCCGACGAAGGCGATGGGTCAGCCGCCCGCAAGCAACCAGAATATCAACATCAGTGGATCCGGGGCAGGGTCTGCTGGGGTATCGGTGCCGATTAAGTAGAGGCTAATAGGGAATTTTTGAGCGCGAGAGTTTTAGTTGAATTTCGAGGCAAGCCATGTTCACGCGATCAGTCGCGTCGGTATGGCGGGATACCGAGGGATCAGTGCTCGTCGAGGCAACGATCCTGATGCCCTTTCTCGTCACACTGATGTTCGGGTTATTTGAGTTTTCCTGGTACTTCCACAAGCAACAGCTCGTGGAGAGTGGCGTACGCGATGCCGCGCGTTATTTGGCTCGAACGGCGCCCGACGACGGTACCGATCCCTGCACGCTCACTACCCCCGTCGACTTCAGGGCGAGAGCACAAAATATCGCGGTAACCGGCGCTGCCACCGGAGGCACGGCGCGCGTGCCCGGCTGGACCACCGGACAAGTGACTATCTCATGCGCCCCGTTCAACAACAGCGGCGGGGCCTATGAGGGTTATTCGACCCTCTACATCATCACCGCCACGACGAATTTCGTCGATCCGGCCCTGGGGTATTTCGGGCTCCTGGGACTCACCACACCGAACCTGTCGGCGTCGCATAGCGAGCGCTCGATCGGTCCGGGTTAGGGGGCCGATCATGGCGAAGAGGCATTTGTGGCGTGACGAGGCGGGCGGGGCGCTTGTGGAAGCGACGGTCCTGATTCCGATCCTGTTCGTGTTCCTGCTCGGATCGGTGGATTTTCTCCACGCCTTCTATCAATGGACCGCGGCCACCAAGGCGATGCAAGTTGGTGCCCGTCTCGCAGCGGTGTCGGATCCGGTCGCTACCGGTATGACCGGCACCACAAATATTGCCAAATCCGCCGTTGATGGCACCACGGTCTTTACCGGAGACCCCATGCCCGATTTCCAGGTGACATGTAACGACGGAGGATCGGGGGGGTGCACCTGCACGCGCGGCACATGCACGGGAATGGGAGCTTACAGTGCAGCGGCGATGAACACGATCCTGTTTGGCCGCGGCAGCACCTCATGCACCGATGCAACGAACTATTACAATGCCGGCATGTGCGACATCTTTCCGAGGCTCACCGCGGCGAATGTCCGGATCGTCTATGACCAGACCGGGCTCGGCTTCGCCGGGCGCGTCGCCGGGCCGGTGCCGACGATCGCCGTGTCGTTGCAGAACCTGACATTTCAATTCTTCTTTTTGAACGGGCTGAGCGGCTTCGCAAATCTCGCCATGCCGGCGTTTACGACGACGTTCACCGGCGAAGCGCTGTCGTCCGCAGCAACTCAATAGAGATTTGGTTCGTATGTAGAGGTCGTATGTAGAGTAAGAGGATTTCCCAATGACAGCCCTGATCATGCGCTTGCGCCGGCTCGTCACCACCTTTCGCGACGATACCCGCGGCGCCATTTTGCCCTATGTGACGATCATGCTGGTCGTCTTCGTCGGCTTCGGCGCGCTGGCGCTGGACGGCGGACGCTATATGAGCATGCAAACCCAGATGCAGGCCGTCGCCGACGGACTTGCTCTCGCCGGTGCGCGCGAACTCAATCAGCGATCCGGCGCGCGCGCGCGTGCCGCCAGCGCGATCGACACTCTCGTCAGCAATGGCCTCACCGGGATGGGCTATAGCGGTGCGATCACCCATGCCGCGCCGGTATTCTACAGCGCGCTGCCGGTCGCGACCGCCGGCTTCACCGGCACGCCGGCGACATCCGACCTCGATGCGAAGTTCGTGGCGGTCACCGTCAACCCGGTAACGGTCCCGACCATCATGCCCATCAGATTCTTTCAGAGTGCCGGCGTGAACAACATCAGCACCGGCGCGCGCGCGATCGCCGGGTTTCTCGGCAGGGCTGTTTGCGACATGCCGCCAGTGTTCATCTGCAACCCTTACGAGACGTCGGGGATGAGCGACAGTGCGGCGACCGCCGCGCTGCGGGCGGCGCTGGACGTCCCGGGGGCGCCGGCGACGAAGCGCATGCTGCGCATGAACATGTCGAAGACCAGCCCTGGCCACTTCGGCTATCTCGTCCCGCCGGATAGCTGCAATGGTGCGAGTTGCCTGAAGGACTGGATCGCCAGAACCCATCCGCCCGCCTGCTATCAGACTCCAGGTGTTGATCTGAACACCGGAAACAAAACCGCCGTCTCGGACGCCTTCAACGTCCGCTTCGACATTTACAGCGGCAGCCTGAATTACAGCGTCGATTATGCTCCTGACGTCAATGTGCGGAAGGGTTATTTGCCCAAAAACGGCAACTGGTGCACCGCCGCAGCTTCATCACCCGTCTACCATACGACCGACTATCCTGATTCGACCAACCCGCGTCCGCCGATCATCGAGACGACAGGAACGACCACGACGAGTGGTAACGCGACAGAGAAGAAGACGATCACGTCAGTACCGGCCGCGGATGTCAGCAATGCATTCACGACCGGAGGGAATAACGACGACAAGCAGATGGTTTCCGGTGCCAATATCCAACCCAATACAGACATTGATGGCCCTGGGAGCGCTCCAACAACGTCTTTGCTGATGTCGAAAGTAGCAGCGACGGCGGGGAGCGCACCCTTGACCATTAAATGGAAAACCAGCGGCTTTCCGCAAGACAAAAGCTGGACCGGGATTTGCGCCGATGGCAGTTGTATTGAGGGAGACGGCAACTGGGACTGCACAAATTACTGGAAGCTGAACCATCCTGCTCAGGTTGGGAATCCCCCGCCCGGCTGCTACACCACCCCGCCCACGACCAGCCGTTACGATGTCTACAACTATGAAATCGCGAACAACCTCGTCGGCGACTGGTCGGGGAACGGTCTGCCGAATACGGGCGGAGGAACCCAGGGCAATGGCGAATCGGGAGCGCCTTATTGTGCCGGCCCCAATAACGGCGTCGCCAAGCGTCGCATCATTCACGCCGCGATCATCAATTGCCTGGCGCACAGCGGCCTGATTACCGGCGGCTCCACGGCTAACAATATTCCGGTCGCCGACTTCGGTAAGTTTTTTATGACACAGCCGGTAGACGCGACAGCTGCCGACGGCGCTGGCGTTCTCTACGGCGAAATGTCCGGCCTCGTCGGCTCGCTGGATGAGGTCAGGATCATGAACCAAGTGCAACTGTACCGATAGACTCACGGACCCTCTAACGGCCCGACATTCTCAGTGAATGGCTTTAACGCTAATTGCCTCTGCCGCGACCACGGCCTCGATTTTGCTTGCTGCGATGATGATTGTGAGGGACGATATTTGTCGAGCGTTTTTGCTTGATGTGCGCGCCACACAGGCGCTGGTGCTTTGGCGGCGTTATTGGAACAATGAGAATATTTCTGTTCAATGCGGATGTCGATTCGAACCAGTCGAAAGACCTCGAACGACGCATCAGGACGAAACTGCCGGAAATGCAGTCCGTGGCCCGGATGGAAGAGATCACCAGGGCCTTGCCGAAGACCGCGGGAGGTGACACTGCGCTTGCGTGCATCCTGTTTCCGGTCGTCTTGAGCGCGCCGGGGTCGTTCGATCGGATGGTCTCGATCGCGACGGAATACCGGGACTCGCTGTTTTTCATCTTCATCAGCGACGACATCCCGGCCAGCGACTACAAGCGCCTGGTGCAAACCGGCGGGGCCGATTGGGCCTCGACGCGGGGCGCGCCGGAAGAAATCGTCGATATTATCGCGCGGGTTGGCAGGGGTGTCAGCACTGCCGATGTCGGCGAGCCGACGCTGACAGAGCCGGTCATGGTGGCGTTCTTACCGAGCGCCGGTGGCGTGGGAAACAGCACGCTGGCTATCGAGGTCGGCATTCAGATCAAGACCACCAAGCGAACGCGGAGTCGCCGCGTCTGCCTGCTCGATCTCGATTTTCAGGGCAGCCATGTCTGCGATTATCTCGACATCGAGCCGCGCATGCAGATCGACGAGATCGCCGCCAACCCGGAGCGGCTGGACGCGCAATTGTTTGATCTTTTCGTCAGCCACCACAAGAGCGGACTGGACGTTCTTGCTGCGCCGCGAAACAAGGATAATGCACCCGATCTCGATGCTCAGACACTCGAGGTGCTGTTCCGGATGATCGCTGCGCGGTACGATCTGATTTTGCTAGACCTGCCGGTGCCGTGGTTCAATTGGACTCGGCAACTGCTGTCGGCAGTGGAGGTCGTCTTTGTCTCTGGGCTGAACACCATTCCGGGCCTGCGCCAGGTGGCGCAGTCGCTGACTGCTGTGAGGGCAGTGGAGCGTGTCCCCGCAAAGGTCGCCGTCGTGCTCAACCGGTGTGAGTACCGCTTGGTCGGGGGGATCGCGCGGCGAAAGCACGTGAAAAATCTGCTTGGCTCCGAGGAAGTGTTCTATGTGCGCGACGATGTCGAAAATGCCGTGCAAAGTGTCAATACGGGAATACCTATATCTGTCCAGGGACATGGAAAGGTAAGCAAGGATATCGCGCCGATTACGCTGCTTGCCTCCGAGGCCAAGCCGGTCCCTGCAGCAGTTCCACGATAGGAGCAGGAGTTCCCGCTGCGGACGCCAGCCGGCGCGTTTACCTCATTTCATTGAGTTACGTGACATCGGCGTAGTGATTGGGTAACGTAAATATTAATATTGCCGACTTGTTAGCGTCACAGCGTCAGTCGCGAGTATTTGGATGAGTAACTTTTTTTCTACGGGCACCGCCGCGCGCGAGCGCTCTAATTTGAGCACGCGTGTTAGCGCTCCGCCTCCTGTGCAGCAGGACGAACGGCTTTATCACGAGCTGATCGCGCAACGCCCCGCCCTGCTGGATGAAAAGGTCAAGCTCCACGCAAAAATCATCGACGAATTCAATCTGGCTGTGCTGGAAAGGATGCCGCGCGAAGAGCTGGTCAAAGAGCTCCGCGTGTATGTCGGCGAATACGTTCGGACCGAGAAGATCCCGCTCAATCAGCGCGAGATGCAGGCTTTTGTCGAAGATCTCGTCGACGAGATGATTGGATTCGGCCCGATCGAGCCGTTGCTCAAGGATCCCACGATCACCGACATTCTGATCAACACGCACAAGAAATGCTTCGTCGAACGGTTCGGCAAGCTCGAGGAGACCACGGTTCATTTCAAGGACGAGGGTCACCTGCTTCGCATCGTTCACAAGATCGTCGCCGCAGTCGGCCGCCGCGTGGACGAGTCTTCCCCGACGGTCGACGCCCGCTTGCCCGACGGGTCACGCGTCAACGTCGCAATCCGGCCGATTGCCGTCGACGGCCCTCTGGTGTCGATCCGCAAGTTCTCCAAACGACCGTTCTCAATGGATCGTTTGATCGAACTGGGCGCGCTGCGAATTCCGATCGCGGAGGTATTGCAAGCCGCGGTTCATGGCCGAATTTCGATGATCATCTCCGGCGGCACGGGCAGCGGCAAAACGACATTGCTCAATGCCCTGTCTAGCCACATTCCAGCCGATGAGCGCATCATTACGATTGAAGACGCCGCGGAATTGCAGTTGCAACTGCCGCACGTAGGCCGGCTCGAAACCCGCCCCGCCAATGCCGAAGGAAAGGGCGAACTGCGTCAGCGCGAATTGGTGAAGAATGCTCTGCGCATGCGGCCCGACCGCATCATCATCGGTGAGTGTCGTGGCGAAGAAGCCTTCGACATGCTGCAGGCGATGAATACCGGCCACGAAGGATCGATGACAACAGTTCATGCCAATACCCCGCGGGACGCGGTCAAGCGCCTGGAGCAGATGGTTGGCATGGCCGGCGCATCGATGACGATAGCGAGCGTCAGGAACCAGATCGCTTCGGCGGTGCGGATCATCGTCCAGTTGCAGCGATTGCCGGATGGCAGCCGTCGCGTCACCAGCGTGAGTGAAATCACCGGCATGGAAGGCGAAGTCCTGCAGATGCAGGAACTGTACAAGTACGTCAAGGAATCCACCGACGAGCGCGGCATGATCCGGGGAAGTTTCCGAGCCACCGGCATTCGACCGACGTTCCTTGCCGATCTGAAACACGCCGGCATCGATCTGCCTGCAACTTACTTCGATCCAACTCGGCCTTTGTAGCGACATGGTCAACAACGAACTTTGGATCATCTACGCCCTCGTGTTCGGGGCGGCGCTGCTTGGCTTCCAGGCACTCTATTGGCTGGTGTTCCGGTCACGTGCGGAACGAAAAATCATCAACCGCCGTCTGGCGCTGAGCAGCGAGCTTTCTGACCCGGTCGCAGTACTGGACGTGCTCCGTCGCGAAAGAGGACTTGGCAACCTCGGCAATGTGCCGGGATTGCAGTGGCTCGATGAACTGGTGATGCAAACCGGATGGAAGGTCAATCCGGTCCGTATTTTTGTTTGGATTGCGGTGCTGAGCGGTGTGTTTTACTTGCCGTTGGCCTTCTGGCTTAAGCTCGGCCCGCTGGCGATCGTCATGGCTGTTGCTGCCGGGTTGCTGACCGGCTATCTGATTCTAAGAAGGGCGCGGGCGCGCAGGATCGGCCGGTTCAGCGAACAGCTTCCCGAGGCGCTGGATATTGTCGTTCGCGGCCTCCGCGCCGGGCATCCATTCCGTGTCGCGCTCGGGCTCGTGGCGCGCGAACTGCCCGATCCGATAGGGACCGAATTCGGCATTCTGATCGACGAAATCAGTCTCGGTGCTGATCAGCAGGTTGCCGTCGATCACCTCGCGGCGCGCGTCGGCCAGGAGGATCTCACTTTCGTTTCCATCGCCATCAATATCCAGAGTCAGACTGGCGGTAATCTCGCAGAGATACTGCAAGGCCTCTCACGCGTGTTGCGCAACCGCTCGAAATTGCGGCTGAAAGTCCGGGCGCTGACCTCGGAGGGCAGGTTGTCGGGTATTTTCATGACAGCGATGCCGTTTATCCTCTTCGTGATCGTAAGCCTGATCAGTCCGAATTATTTCGCAGAGGTGAGAGATCATGCTCTGGTCGTGCCCGCGGTGGTGGCCGGTCTGATGCTGTTGGGAATTGGAAATTTCGTGATCTTCCGGATGGTCAACTTCAAGTTTTGAACATGGTCGAAGTCTCACCAGTTCTGATCGCTTTCATGGCCTTTGCGGCTGTGAGCGGCCTGGTATTCGTCGCTGGCCAATATCTGGTGAGGGAAATCAAGGTTCAGCAACGGATAGCTGCGCCGCTGCGCGAGCGCGACTCGAGCTCCAAGCTCCTCGAAGGCCTTAATTCGATCGTTGTAAAATATTTCGACGAGAAGAGGTTCAAGGTCGATGGACCCGTACGATCCAAGCTGCGCCAGGAGTTGCTTCGGGCAGGGTTCTTCCACGCCAACGCAATAAACTACTACATCTTCTGGCGGATTGGTCTCGTCATTGCTTTGCCGCTGCTCGGTTATGCGATCGCAGTGATCCTGCTGTCTGGCTATGGTCCGCTCGCCAAGCTCGGGCTTGTGGTGCTTATGGTGGTGCTCGCCATTCTGGGTCCGGATGCCTACATCGCCCGGCGCCAGCGGGTCCTGACCGATGAATATGCGACCGCGTTTCCTGATCTGCTGGATCTGATGGTTGTCTGCGTCGATGCCGGTCTTGGTCTCGAGGCCGCACTCGATCGGATCAGCGGAGAGATCATCAAGAAGAGTCGCGCGCTCGGCATGAACCTGCTGCTGCTGGGTGCAGAGACCCGCGCCGGCCGCAGCACGATCGATGCGCTCGCGTCCTTCGCGGATCGTCTGGGCCTCGATGAAGCGCGTGCGTTTGTGGGCACGCTCCGGCAATCGATCGAGCTGGGCAGCGACGTCGGCGATGCGCTCCGTGTGTTCGGCGACGAGATGCGGGACAAACGCCTGTTACGCGCCGAGGAGCAGGCCAACAAGCTGCCGGTAAAAATGGTAATTCCGTTGGGAACCTGCATTTTTCCGGTAATTCTCTTGGTTATCTTGCTTCCGGTCATGGTTAAGTTGATGACCGTATTTCGAACAGTGCAGTGAACTCGTGCCTGGGGGCCAGGGTGGGGGGATCGGGTCATGTGGCGCCTTTTCTAATGCCGACCTGTTGCTGGCTGGTAACAGGTCTTAAGGCCTGCTCATGGTAAAGCTGGCGGACGATATTTCGAACGCGGGGTAGTAGCCCCGGGCGGGGCGGGGGATAACGGGTATGCGGCGCCTTCCTTTATCGCTGGTATGCGTCTGGCTGGCGACAGCATTGACGGCCTGCGAAACCGTACGTGAGACCGCTGTCGAGGCACCGCCGACGGTGCGGGACGCCTCCGTCGTGGCGCCAGCGATCCCGGCGGGGCCGGACCCCGTGCAGGAACCCACCGACGTCAAGTACTACGCCTCTGACGAACCGTTGCGTATGGGCCTGGAGCACTTCAACCGCGGTAGCTACGGTATCGCTCAGCGCTATTTCAAGGACGCGGTCGAAAAGGCGCCGAAGGATGTCACCGCATGGGTCGGGCTGGGCGCGAGCTATGACCGGTTGCGGCGGTTCGACCTTGCCGATCAGGCTTATGCGCAGGCGATCCGCCTGGGGGGCGAAACCGTTCAGATCCTCAACAATCAAGGATACTCTTATATGCTGCGCGGGGACCTGAGCCGGGCGCGCAGGAAGTTCGCCAAGGCGTACGAGCTGGACCCTGGCAATCCCACGATCGCCAACAACCTCCAGTTGCTTAATGGCAGTCGAAAATTCATCGAAAGATCGCCGAACGCTCTCTAAGCAGAAAATTGATCGACAGACCGCCGAATCAACTTTAAGCGTCTGACACTCCAAGCATCTGAAAAGTAATAGTTTGCGTCGAGTCGAAGGGCCAGCACGGTTTCCCTCGCTATCTCGACTTGGCTCTCCGCTGGGTTGGAACCTTTAAGACAAGGTAAACTTTTCTGGCGTAGGTCTTTCGCATGAGCCGGCTTTTCAAATTGCAGTTTCTTGGGCCCTTGGCGCTGTTTCTCGCCACCCTGAGTGCTGAGCTTGCGGTCCGGGCGCTGGCTTATGCGCCCAGCTCCGAGCTGCTCTGGTTCGTCAATCTCAAGATGTTCGGGATCTTCCAGCGCAGCTATTACGTGCTGAGCGATGTTGTTAGCATACAGAGCTTTCAGCTCATCGGTATCGCGCTGCCGATATTCCTGCTGGCATGTTATGGGCTTGCCGCAAGGCGCAGACTTCCGTTGGCGGTGGCGAGTAACCTCGGCCTCGGATATGCGGCTCTGCTTCTTCTGTGCTGGCAAAGCCCCGGGGCGCCTACCACCCAGGCCTCCCTGGGCTCTATCGCGGTGCCGTCAGGGGCAGGTTTCTATGTGCTGGCCGGCATCCTCGGTACCTCGTTGCTGTCGTTCGCAGTTTCGCATCTGCTTTACCTGCGCGCCGCGCGTTCGGAAATTTGACGGCTTTTCCCCCGATTTGGGCCTATTTCGTTCTGGTCGTCACCAGCGCCCTGCTGTTTTGGGCCGCATGGACAGACTTGCGGGAATACAAGATCCGCAACGAACTGATCCTCGCTCTCGCAGCGCTGTTTGTGCTCTACACGGCGCTGACAGGTCACTGGGCTGATTTAAAGTGGAACGTTCCATTCGCCGCTTTGATGTTCGCGCTCCTGCTGGCGTTTTACAGCCGGCGCTGGATGGGCGGCGGCGACGTGAAAATCCTGGCGGTCGCGTTTCTATGGACCGGTTTGTCCGGCGCGCTGCCGTTTGCAATTCTGCTCGCGCTCTTCAGCACCGCCCACAGCTTGGCCGCGAAGCTCGGTTGGGTAAAAAGTCAAGTCGCCGCCGGCGGTCGCCGGCGCATTCCGTTCGCGCCGTCTGTGGCAGCGGCACTGATCTGCATATTTATGCTGCAGTCTCTGCCACTTGGAATCGTTCCTTAACATGCCGTGGGTTTCGCTTAGCCCGGACCGGCTGCTCTTACAAGATCAGTTGCTGCGTCAGCAAATTGGTTCTCGATATAAGCGGTTCGGGCGCGATCGCTAGTGGCTTCAAACCCGTCCTGGACCACGAATGGAGCTCGCGGTGTTGGACGCGGCAGAGTGGGACGGTGAATTCGTCGCAAACCTTCTGGGCCAGCCCGCGGGGCTGGCAAAAGGTGATGGGGATCGTGGGGCCGCCGCCCGCACACCAGGCAGGGCTGCCTCACGACGAAATGCAAGGTGCTGCTTGTCGCGCAGCCGTAGGGGCTCCGGCAGGGCCAACACACTTTGTCGATGCGAGAGCGGAAAACGCGTTCGTTCGCCGCCGGCGGGCCCGTTGGCTGGCGAGAGGTACTGATCAGGTGTCTGTAGCCAGTCGAGCTGGGCCCTAATTGGTATTATGATGGCGCTTATCATGGCTGCCTATGTCGTTGCCCTGGACTGCTACCTGTTTCGACATCTGCTGTCTGCTGAACATACGAAATTTCTGCAGACGTCGTCCCTGCCAACACGCATGACCTATTTCATGTTGCGCGCGTTCAACGAAAAAGTAATTTATCGACCGTTTGTTTTCTCCCGCCTGCTTTATCTGATTTCTTTGCGGGCGGTCCGAAAAGAAGTTCTCCATCATTGATAGTCACCGCGGTGGGAGTGGCGCAATTGGTCAATCGACATTAACACGTTCGCCATTTCTTCAGAACAGATTTCATTTCTATCGCTTACTTACGATCTGTTGCGCTACGTTGTACCGGGCCTTTTTAAGGCTTGGCTTTTCTGGCGATTTGGTTTTCTTACCGCTGAGGTGGCGTCTGTTGGTTGTCACATCTTTCTTCAGCCGGCTTTTGGAATTCTTCTTTAGCGTGGCGATCCTACGCTCCCTAATGAACCGGCCTTCTGAAGGTTGCCATGAAAATGGTTTTTCACAAATGCGAATACATTGTTAGGAACGAGATTTGGCAAAGAAACCGTTTCGCCCCCCCAGCGCCTACAAGCATGGTGGCTTTTCCAAAACTGTCTTGTTTCCGTGGGAGGATGCTGACGAATTCGACGCCTTGCACCGCAGCCTCAGGGAGGAGTGGGATCCGACGGGCGCGCTTGAGGAAGATGCTGTCTATACTATCCTGACATGCATTTGGCGGAAGCGTCGGATCCGCGATAAACGCAACCTAGATACGTTAGCGGCTTTGCAACACAAAGAATTAGAACTGCTGTCCGAAATGCCTCGCCCGTTTTTCGATACCAAGCAAGAGGGCAGCATATACGCTTTGAAGCATAGGCCGAAATCTGATGGTCGCCCGCGCTACGATGGCAAAGTTCAACATCTCGTTGGCTTTAGTTCTTCATTGTATGGAACGTTAGACGAAAGATTGCTCGAACTGAAGATAAGCATGGTTGGCGACGAGTTCTCGAACCATTTGAAGCGTGAGGTACCAAAGGAGAAATATTCAACAACCCCAGAATGGGTCCGGGCAGTAAAGCGCGAAGTAGACGACGTATTGCTGCCTCGCGCGCGCGCTGAGATGGATAGTCCCGATTATCTCGCCGCTAAGGCTGCAGAGTTTATGACGACTGATCTAATAATCGAAGACATCGCTCTGGAAGAGCGGTTGGACGCGATGGTCGATCGCGCGATGCGTAGGCTCGCTCAAATGAAGTTCATGAAGCAAGTCACGGGATCCAGCGAGAAGCAGTTGAAGAACGCCCCTACGCTACAGATCGAGGCTCCCAAAAAGTCAAAACGGCAAAAAGGCAAAAAGTAGTGAATGCTCGCATAAAGTGTAAATTGTGCGAATTGAAACGGCTAACTATCTGAAAACAGAGGATATTTTCGTAGACGTGACACGGTCACGCGGTTTCGAAGCCGGCTCGCGCCTCATCGAAGCATGATGCGTAGCCGCTGCGGGTGTGGCCACGATGTGATGACGAATAGAAAATGCAGTCCCATCGCCATCGCTTGGCTTTGACCGGCTCGTGCCGACCTGAACGTCACCATAAAAGACGTGCCAGCAGTCAGACCGTTCGGGCTGAGGGCGGCGGGTTTGTCATGACCCATTGAGGCGCGGTCTTAGCAGCTAGGCAACGGCCCCAGCACTATGGCGGTTGGAGCGTCAGATTAAGCAGCCGGACGAGGGGCGAGCCTTGGACCGGAAGGCCGACAACTGAGGCGGTCTTACGTCAAGCCCCAATATACCATCATGCCAACCCCAACGAGGGCGGCAACAAGCAGACCGACTTCAAAGTATCGGTTGGTTCCCCGATCATCGCGGATCATCGGCTGCACCGTCCAACCGCCACCGGCGTTTTAGGGTTGATGGAGGCGTGATTTATAAAACCCCGCGCTCTGCGGGAGCGCGCATCCGAAAGCTACCAGCCGGTTCCCTTGCGGAAAAGGCGATTCGGGAAAACCTGGTAATACTACCGGTGTTGCGTACTTAGCACACCAGCCTCAAAAGTGTTCGCCCGTCGGGTGTAAGTTCACAATTCGGCAGACCTGGCGGAGAGCGCGAGATAGCTTTTGCTTCTTACAAAACTTCCGTTGCGTCTCGGGGCGTGTGGTGAGTTTTCAAATTACAGTATTGAAGGTATTAGCCGGTCACCCGGGCGGACGCGCCTCACTCGCCGAGCTCACGCGCGCGGTCGCCATTCTAATGTCGAGCGGACGGGACTGGACCGACCGAACAAAACGCCTTGCTGCGCGCGCCCCAGGCCTCGAAATATTCAGTCAATCATTCGTCCTGCGCGATGATGCGGGCTGGCAAATCACCGATGCCGGTCGAGTGTTTCTCGCTTCGGTCGAAACCCCGATCCAGGTGACGGCGGATAACGAACAGCCGACAGAAGCCGCTGTTGCCATGCCGGTATCGCCGCAGGCGTTGACGCCGGTTAGGCTAGTTGTCGTAAACCGGCGCGGCCGACGTCGTCGGGCGCGGGACCGGATGCGGCCTTCCGCGGTTGCTTAGTTTCTTGCAGCGCGCCACAACCAATCTAGGTTTGTCGCCATTGGTTCAAACGGGGAGTGCGGACGTGGCCACTGGTACTGTGAAGTGGTTCAACTCGGCCAAGGGTTATGGGTTTATTCCGCCGGACAACGGCGGCAAGGATGTCTTCGTGCACATCTCGGCTGTGGAGCGAGCCGGTTTAAGCAGCCTCAACGAGGGCAAAGGTTAGCTACGAGGAAACCGAAAACCGCGGCAAAACATCCGCGGAAAACCTAAGAGTCGGTTAGCGAAAGAGGCCGCCACTGAGGCGGCGACGCGCTAGCTCCGCAAATGGCGGAACCTGGCATGCCTTCAGGATAGCCTCCGCGGCTCGTTGATAGGCGGTCACGTCGTCTTCTGTGCTGGGTGTCTGAACGCTCGATGACGCCGAATCCTGACGACCTGTCGATTTAGACGCAGTCGGCATTTGCTGATTTGCTTCGATAAGCTGTGGCGGGATTGGAAAAACGACGTAGGTGATCCACGCAGCTACGGCAGCGGCGCCTAGGGTGAGGAACGGTAAGCGTCTCTGCAGCGGTTAGCGTGTTCATCGCCGGTCACCTGGCTCCTTTATCGCTCTGGCTCGGCGCGACTGACATTCGCTCCCATCGATCGAAGATCTGCAAGAGTAAGCCATTCCACTTCGCCGGGCGGCGTGTTCACCATGCGGCGAATGATCGGCGAGGGAACATCAAAGCCTTCGCAATTCCTGCCATCGACGTGGTTGCAGCTCTCGAAGACCGGACATCTTTATCGGAGGCGCCGTGCACTCCGATAGCCAATTTGGCTTCGCCTACATTCGTCTCCCCTTTTTCGACCTAGACATTCCCTTCGCCTTCTACCGCGGCTCGGTCCTAGTGCTGCGCGCCGATTTGCAGATGCGTTTGATAAGCAATCGAGACAGCTCCTCGAAAGTCTCAAAGCGTTTAGAACGGCGGTCTAGGTATCACAACGGCGGTATAGGTATCACTAAAGCGCTTGATAAGCGTCAAGCCATTTGGCACTCTTTGGTGAGCGCCCTCCAGCATCGAGGTTTTTTTATGCGAAAATCATTCTTTGCAATCATCGGCGCGGCTTTTTCGATTGTTGTTCTTTCAAGCAGCGGCGCCTACTGCGGCACCTATCCCTTCGGAGATGAACCGTATCGCCTGAATTGGGGATATGACCCCGAGATACAACCCGGGTGCTGGAAGTGGAATTGGCAGCAATATCATTGGGACAATCACTGTCCGGTCTATGTTAATCCCAAGGCATACATGTATCCGCGATCGCGTCGCGTGGTCTTGCGAACACGGGGTTAATGCCAGATTGCGCGTCTGATCATTCTCAGTTCGCTCTGGAAGTTGTTTTCTTGATCAGATCAGGAACGCTGAATTGTACAAGCGACCTGGTTGTGCTTGCCGAAGTTCAGCAGCGCGTTTTCCCTGAAGCCGTCCAACCAGAGCCCTCGGCCTGCATAGCGATACCCCACACCCATCGGGACAAGCCGCACATGCATCGAGCGGCGTGGCGAAGTGAACAGGGAAGCGGTAACAACCTCACCAACGATACTTACGGCGATCGGACAAAGCGGATACTCCCGGCCGTTCTCGCAAGCGAAGACAATTTCGGAACAGCCGCCTCGGCCCGTCGTCATCAAGCCGAGGTCCGCAGCGGCGCTCGGCTGCGGACCGATGCCAACAGCAAATCCGAAGCAGGCTGCAATCAATACAAACTTGCCAAATCCCGCGCCCATCGCTGCCCCCTAGCTGTAAAATATGGATCAACAGAGCAAGAATCGCTCAAAAGGTCAAACGTATCTTCGGCAGTCTGCCCGGTGTGCGTGTTGGCTCAGGTCCAGTCCGAGACCGACGCAAGGGCCAGATCCATCGCTCACCTAACGGTAAGATTTCCTGCTGTGCCCCAACCCCAGATACGCTCACTGTAATTTTTTGGATTTGCGTTCGCCCGCCGGGTACTTGACTTCAATCGTCAAAACATCGTCGCCCGCGAATTCCGGCGGTGATTTGTAGAACGTGACGTCGGCCGGCACTTCGAGCGCAAGGCACGTTTTGTAGTTGGTGGCCTTCACTTCCGGAGTTTTGACCGTGACCTTTCTCGAGGTTGGGGGCTGGCCAGCCGAATGGTCGGCAAGGTACCCGACGTGCAGTCGGGGAGGACGTTTAGGCAGATCCCGCGTTTACGCGTCCTTGTTGACAACGCCTTGACCGAGCGTTCGACCATTTGAGTCTGCGCGCTGGCGACAAGTGCCAGCGATAGTGTGCGCATCGAGGGGGCTCCATGAGGCGGAAACGAAGTACTCCGCCGACTCGTTGTTCTGCCAGTTTTACCCGGTCATAGTTCGCTGATTTAGCCTGACTGTCTGCTTTGGCGACGATCGATTTGGTAGCCGCAGCCTGAACAATCGCAGACTTAGCCCGTCATCCTTCCCGAGTCTTGGAGAAGGCCAATCGAGGCGCTCGCAGGATCACCGTCGTGCAGTCCTTGGTTCATCTGTGTCCATGGGCACGTGTTTCGACTGGTAGATCGTGCGCTGGTTGCGACATTGGGGACGCCAACGCCACGTCGGGTTTGCCAGCAAGCTCTCCATTGAACAAAAACAACGGGTTAAGGGCGTGAGCGACCGCACCTCGTTGATCCGTAGTTTTACTGATTTTTCCCGATCCGCTGGCTGACTCGCCTCGGGTGCGCTGTCTTTACCACATTCCCACCGAAAGCATTGATTAACCAAACAGTTTTGTTGACCCTCCTTGCGGTTAACAATACCTTAACGCTCAATTTTGAAGCCAGTTTTCTAGATCTTTGATTCAAACGTCTGCCTTTCGCTTCGGAGATATTTCATGAACGGACCTTTTCAGGTTGCTCAGGCTTCCGGCGTGGGAATCGGCAACAACAACGCGGCGCCTCGTATCTTCACGCTAACGAAACCGCTCGGTGATCAGGCCGTCGTCGTCAATCTCGGATACGAACAGAAGGTCAAAGTCGACTTCTCCGGCATTGCCAACGAAAAGATCACGCTCGTACGTGTAGGCGAAAAGCTGATCATCCTGTTCGACAACAAGTCGACGGTGACGGTTGAGCCGTTCTTCGATTCAAGGCACGACGCCCTTAACAATCTCTCGGTCGAGGTGGCGCCGGGCCGGGACGTTTCGGTCAGCGAATTCGCGAGCCTGTTTCCGATCACGACGGATCAGTCCGTCTTGCCTGCGGCCGGTGAAGGCAATGGCAATGCTCAGGCGAGCGGCGGGAACTTCAACAACAGCGCTGTTGATCAACTGAGCACGGGCGGTCCGCTCGACCTCCTCGGGCAGGAGTCGCTCGGCAATTTCGCTTCGGCTCTGCAGCAGTTTGCAGGACTACCGAATGATACGCCGACACCGACAACGGCGCCTTCTGCGGGCTTCACGCTCTCGAATGCATTGCTGATACACGACGAAACCTTTGATGTTCAAACCGCGTTTGGCGCAAACGATCAGGGAAGCGCGCTGCCTTCGGTATTCCAGCAAAATGGACTGATCGGTTGGGCGCAGAGTTCTGTTTCGGAGATTGCCTCTACGACAGTAGACTTCGGGACAAACGGAGCAGGGTCCGTCACCTATGCGCTGACAACTGCGTCGGGCGGAGCGTTCAATGGCGTAGCCTCCGGGCTACAGGCGACGATAACCGGAAACACGATTTTCCTCTTCACCGAGGGCAATCTGATCGTTGGTCGCGAAGGTAACGGCAACGTCGCCAACGCGGGCGGTGCGGTCGCATTCCAGCTCTATCTGGATCCCGACACGCTCCTCCTCAATGTCGCCCAGTACGAGGCGATCCAGCATGGCGGAACGTCAGATCCAAACGACATCGCCTCACTCGCCAACGTGGTCTTCGTTCAGCAGACCGTTACCGACAGTCTCGGACTTACCGCTACGGCGGTGTCGTCCAATTCGTTGGGCGTGGCATTCCTCGACGACGGCCCGAGCATCAGCCGCGATGACGGCGGTGAGCGGCCTTCGTCGGCGGGATTTCTTGAACTCGATGAAACAATCGGCCAGGGCGAGAGTCCGCAGGCCGACCGCTACAATTCGGGTGAATCCGAATCGAACGGCGGACCGTCGAACGGAATCCTCGACGATACCGGCGTTCCCACAATCACGGTGTCGACGGTACCCCTCCAGGGTCAGGCGATTGGTGAACTGTCGACCTCGGCGGGTGCACTGGCTGCTTTGTTTCCCGCTGCAAATATTGCGTTCGGGACCGATGGCCCGGGAGCAAACGGCGGTGTCACTAACGTCTTGACGCTGGTTCTTTCGGACGGGACTGTCGGCACGACGCTGACGGCAACCGCGCTGGAGGGCACCGCGCTTGCCGGCATGTCCGCAGCGGAGCGGGCGATCGTACTGGTTCAGGTGGATGCCGACACGATCGAGGGCAGGATTGCCAGCACGGCCGCTGCCGGCGACGAGTTTGTCGCCTTCCGTATCACCCTTGAGGGCGGCAGCGATTCGGCGACTGCGAAGATTACGGTCGACCAGTTCCTGGCGATCGACCATGGCGGTTCGGAAAATCCATCAGTCTTCGACGAGCAGGCGTTCCTGCGTCTGGTTGGTACGGGTACGCTCAACCTGCAGCTCACCACCACGGTCACCGATGGCGACGGCGACCAGGTCAGCTCGCCGGTCCAGGTCAATCTGGTCAGCAACGAGATTTCGTTCATCGCGTTCGACGATGACGGCCCGACGATCACACGTGGAGAGGGCGGGGAGACCCCGTCTCTGACAACGCTCAATCTCGACGAGACGATCGGCGCCGATCGCTACAACGCTGCGTTGCTGCCGAGCGCCGAA
This sequence comes from Bradyrhizobium sp. AUGA SZCCT0169, assembly GCF_018130085.1. Classification (NCBI taxonomy): domain Bacteria; kingdom Pseudomonadati; phylum Pseudomonadota; class Alphaproteobacteria; order Hyphomicrobiales; family Nitrobacteraceae; genus Bradyrhizobium; species Bradyrhizobium sp. AUGA SZCCT0169. Next base: position 51,939 of record NZ_JAFCMC010000047.1, read on the forward strand.
GGTGAATCGAATGGTGGGCCGTCGAACGGCAGTCTCGACGACACCGGCGTTTCCACAATCACGGTGTCGACGACGCCGGCCCAAACCCAGGCGATCGGTGAATTGTCGACCCCGGCGGGAGCGCTGGCCAATCTGTTCGCGGCCGCGAATGTCGATTTTGGAACGGATGGCGCCGGGCCGCAGGGCGGCATCAGCAACGCACTAACGCTGGTTCTTTCGGGAGAAAGTGTCGCCACGACTCTGACGGCGACCGCGCTGGAGGGCACCGCGCTTGCCGGCATGTCCGCAGCCGAACGGGCGATTGTACTGGTTCAGGTGAACGCCACTACGCTCGAAGGACGTATCGCTGGCACAGCCGCCGAAGGCGACGAGTTCGTCGCCTTCCGCATCACCCTCGAGGGTGGCAGCGATCCGGCGACAGCCAAGATTACGGTCGACCAGTTCCTGGCGATCGACCATGGCGGTTCGGAGAATCCGTCAGTTCTGGACGAGCAGACGTTCCTGAATCTGGTCGGCGAGGGCACGCTCAACCTGCAGCTCACCAGCACGGTCACCGATGGCGACGGCGATCAAGCCAGTTCATCAGTCCAGGTCAATCTGATCGGCAACGAGAACTCGTTCATCGCGTTCGACGATGACGGTCCGACGGTCACACATGGAGAGGTCGGAGAGACGTCGTCTCTGGCAACACTCAATCTCGACGAGACGATCGGCGCCGATCGCTACAACGCTGCGTTGCTGCCGAGCGCCGAAGGTGAATCGAATGGTGGGCCGTCGAACGGCGGTCTCGACGACACTGGCGTTTCCACAGTCACGGTGTCGACGACGCCGGTTCAGGGCCAGGCGATCGGTGAGTTGTCGACCTCGGCGGGTGCGCTGGCCGACCTGTTCGCGGCCGCGAACGTCGATTTTGGAACGGATGGTGCCGGGCCTGAGAGTGGTATCAGCAACGTATTAACGCTGGTTCTTTCGGAAGAAAGCGTTGCCACGACGCTGACGGCAACCGCGCTGGAGGGCACCGCGCTCGCCGGCATGTCCGCAGCCGAACGCGCTATTGTACTGGTTCAGGTGGATGCCGACACGATCGAGGGCAGAATTGCCGGCACGGTCGCTGCCGGCGACGAGTTCGTCGCCTTCCGCATCACCCTCGAGGGCGGCAGCGATCCGGCCACAGCCACGATCACGGTCGATCAGTTCCTGGCGATCGACCATGGCAGTTCGGAGAATCCATCGGTTTTCGACGAGCAGACGCTCCTGAATCTGGTCGGCGAGGGCACGCTCAACCTGCAGCTCACCACCACGGCGACCGATGGCGACGGCGATCAGGTCGGTTCATCAATCCAGGTCAATCTGATCGGCAACGAGAACTCGTTCATCGCGTTCGATGATGACGGTCCGACGATCACACATGGAGAGGGTGGAGGAGAGACGTCGTCTCTGGCAACACTCAATCTCGACGAGACGATCGGCGCCGATCACTACAACGCCGCGTTGCTGCCCAGCGCCGAAGCTGAATCGAACGGCGGGCCGTCGAACGGCGGTCTGGACGACACCGGCATCTCCACGATCACGGTGTCGACGACGCCGGTTCAGGGCCAGGCGATCGGTGAGTTGTCGACCTCGGCGGGTGCGCTGGGCGACCTGTTCGCGGCCGCAAACGTCGATTTTGGAACGGACGGTGCCGGGGCGAAGGGTGGCATCAGCAACGTTTTGACGCTGGTTCTTTCGGATGAAAGCGTTGCCACGAATCTCACTGCGACGGCGCTGGAAGGCACTCAGCTCGAAGGCCTTTCCGCGGCCGAACGCGCGATTGTACTTGTCCAAATAGACGCCAACACGGTTGAGGGACGGATTGCTGGCACGGCCGCTGCTGGCGACGAGTTCGTCGCCTTCCGCATCACCCTTGAGGGTGGCAGCGATCCGGCGACAGCCAAGATTACGGTGGACCAGTTCCTGGCGATCGACCATGGCGGTTCGGAAAATCCATCAGTCTTCGACGAGCAGACGTTCCTGCGCCTCGTTGGTGAGGGCACGCTCAACCTGCAGCTCACCACGACGGCGACCGATGGTGACGGCGATCAGGCCAGTTCATCAGTCCAGGTCAATCTGATCGGCAACGAGAATTCGTTCATCGCGTTCGATGATGACGGTCCGACTACGGTCGCGTCCGGGACAATTGTTGCGAACGTTGACGAAGATGGCCTGCATGCGCCGGGTCTGTCGGATTCCAATCTCGATAATTCCCGCGACGGCGAAGTCGATGGCAACGAATCCGCCGTCGCGACCTCTGCTGTGTTTGGAACACTCGGCGCGCTGATCAATTTCGGCACCGATGGTTTTGGCAGTTTCGGTCTCAAGCCCATCGCCGTACCGGTCGATAGTGGGCTGACTTCGGGCGGCAAGCCAATTCTCATCGTAACCGACGCAGACGGCTTGCACGGCTATGTCGATAACCTTACGCCGGGCTTCGACGGCGGCGATCGTGAAGTGTTCACACTGACGGTCGGTTCAGACGGATCTTACACGTTCACGCTCAAGGACCAGATCGACCACCCGACGCTGGATGGCGCGCAAGTCGGCGACAACACGGAAAACACCCAGGCCATTGACCTGTCGTCCTATGTGGTGGCGACAGACGGCGACGGCGACAGCGTTTCTCTCGGTGCTGGCACGTTCACCGTTTCAGTGCTCGACGATATTCCGGTTATCACCGCGCGTGCGCCGAATGAGACGACGGTTACTACCACTGAGACGTTTAGCTACACGCTGCAGGCGGGCAACACCGATGTCCGCGGCATGGATGGCCAGAACGATCATGATATCAGGCTGAGTGGCGTCGATCTGAACGACAATGATGACAGCGTCAACACGACCGGCATCAAGATCGGTGTTGGCGATGCTCAGAGCGTTGACGGCTTCGAGTCGCAGGGGCAGGATTCCGGCCCCGAGATCCTGACAATGGAATTCCTCAGCAATTTTGTTGTCGGTGTTCCAAATACCAATACTTACCAAGTCGGCTCCGCCAGCTTCAAGATCGATGTGGCGGAAGCCCATGGCATCGAAAGCGCGGTTGTGTTCGTGTCGGCAACGGACGGCGTGAGCGATAATTTCGCTGCGCTGAACTTCACAGTGGACGGCTCGCCGTTCGCGGCGACCGCCGTGTTTCAGGGCGGCGTGCAGGTGGGCTACGTCCTGCACGGCGTGCCGGATCTTGCGACGGTTGTCGCTACCGGCCAGGGGGGCGCGGTTTTCGACACGCTGAACGTCGGAAATTACGACGATTATCAGTTCAACACGACATCGCTCGGCAGCCCCGTCACGTTCACCGACGGTGGCTCGTTCAAGGTCTTCGGAATCGAATCGACGATCACGACGACAACCGTAGTCACCGAGACGTTCAAGATCAGTGAAGACGAGAGCCCCGGAGTGAATACCGCGGCCGATCCGAACGCCGCCAATGACGTCAATCCATTGGTTGATGTTCCGCCTGGCGCGATCGCTGAAGCGAATGCCATCGGTTACGCGAAATCGCCGACCAGCGTGCTTGCTACCGGCTCGTTGTTCGCAGGCAGCGTCGGCGCCGACGAAGAGGGCACCTATTCGTTCGCGATTACCGACAGCGCCGGGAATCCGATCACTTCGGTTGATTCCGGCCTGACGACGCTGGACGGCAGCCACATCATGCTGTCCACCGACGTAAACGGGGCCGTGGTTGGTTCCGTCGGCCAGACCGAAATATTCAAGGTCTACGTCGATAGCGACGGTTTCGTCTGGATCGGCCAGTATCAGCCGATCGCCCACAGTCTCGACGGATCGAGCCCAGCCACGCACGACGACATAGCGTCGGTTACGGCCGCCCTTCACATCAAGGCCACGCTTACGGATTTTGATGGCGACTCGACGAGCGTCGTGTCCGGCGTGGCGCTGCAGGTCCAGTTCCAGGACGATGGACCGCTTGCGGTCAACGACGTCGATTCCGCCAACGGCGCGGTGCTCACCGCGACCGGCAACGCGATTACCGGCGTGGATATCGCGGTCGGCTTCGACGCCAACGCGACCGACGGCAATGCCGATACCAAGGGTACCGACGGGGCGAAGATCACCGAGGTCGCCGGCGTTACCACCGATGTGTCACCGGACGGTTCGCTCAACTTCCAGGTCACCGGCCAATACGGCACGCTGGTCATTAACGAGAACGGCAACTACACTTACACGCGCTTTAACGGTTCGCCGGTCGTCGCCAACGACGTGTTTACATACACGCTGACCGACGGCGATGGCGATTTCTCGACCGCGACGCTGACAGTCAGCATCTCCGATCGGGGCGTGACGATCTCGGGCATCGGCGCGCAGGGCGGCGACGTCACCGTCCTGGAGAACGATCTGTCGGCAAGCCGGGCGGTCGGCGAGTCGGACGGCTCGAGCCCGAATTCCGCCACTCTCACAAAGACGGGAACGTTTACGGTTTCGACCCCGGACGGGCTGGACGATTTGACGATCGATGGTCACGCCATCGTCACGAACGGCTTTTTTGCAGCCACGTCCTTCCTGACGGCAACCGGCAATACTTTCGCGGTCACCGGGTTCGATGGCACCACGGTAAGCTATAGCTATACCCTTCTTGACAACGAACAGCATGCGTTGGTGCAAGGTAGCAATACCTTGCTCGAAAGCCTGAGCGTGATTGTCACGGACGTCGACGGCGACTCTGCGACGTCATCGGTCAATATCGCCATCGTGGACGACGTTCCGACGGCGGCAGCGGGGCCTGGGCTGACGGTCGTGGAGACCGATGGCATCACTCCCGGAACCAATCTTCTGGCCAACGACACGCAGGGAGCGGACGGCGCGACGGTGACCGCGGTCAATATCGGCAGCGGCTTCCAGGCGATAGCGGCGATCGGAGCGACCGTGCTGTCGAACGCCAATGGCACTTACACGTTCCAGGCGGACGGCACTTGGTCGTTCGATCCGAACGCGAACCTGAACAATGCTTCCGGCATCAGCGCCGGCTTCACCTACCGGATCACGGACGGCGACGGCGACACCTCGACGGCGACGCAGGCGATCACGATCAACGACGGGGCGGTTGCGGCGACGCCGGTGGCGGTGACGCTGGAGCTGAACGAGGCTGCGCTGTTGACGGGAGGTGCGACAGGCTCGAATCCGGGGCTGACGTCGGAAGTGGACAGCACACCATCGCTGTCGTTTACGGCGGGTTCGGACAATCTGACGTCGTTTGCGTTCACGAGCACGGCCGGTCTGGTGACTGACCTGAACGGGACGGGCGGCCAGGACATCTTCTGGAACCTGGTATCGACAACGCAGATCAAGGGCTATCTCGACGCGGGTCACGCGCGGCTTGCGGTGACGCTGGACCTGAGTGCGCCGGCCTCGATTGCGGCGGGAGCAACCGGCACGGTCACGGTGACGGCGACGCTGAGCGACAACCTGCAGCATGTTCTGGCGAATGGCGCGCAGATCAGTTCGATCGGCAGCGTGGGCGTGGTTGCCGCCGACACTGACGGCGACATCACGACGGGGACGGTCAACGTCACCGTGCAGGACGACGTGCCGCTGGCGGCCAATGACGGGCCGTCCGGAGTGACCGAGGACGGCGCGGGCCTGGTGTCCGGGAACGTGCTGGCGAACGACGCCTCGGGCGCGGACGCGCCGACGGGCTTCGTGGCGTGGGATGCCGCCGCCGACGCGACGGCGATTGCGGGCCTCAACACCTACGGCACGCTGGTGCAGAACGGCAACGGCACCTGGAGCTATACGCTGAACAACAGCCTTGCGGCGACGCAGGCGCTGACGTCGTCGAGCAGCCTGAGCTACACGCTGCATTATACGATGCAGGATGCGGACGGCGACACCTCGCCGGCGACGCTGACGATCACGATCGCTGGCGCGGACGACAGCGCCTC
>NZ_JAFCMC010000048.1:0-53798 GCF_018130085.1 Bradyrhizobium sp. AUGA SZCCT0169
GGCGCTGAAGGTCGCGGTACGTCAGCGGCGCAAAATTGGTGGAGACAATCGCAGGCTGGTCCGGGAACCGGCTGGCAATCCGACCGATGACCTGGCCCAGCGTGCCTTGGACCTCGAGCTCTGCGCCGTCGCGGACGGACGAGGCTCCCTCGGACAAGATCACGCAAGCCGAATTCGCGTTCCCCAGGAGCAAATTCGTCACACAAGCCTCCCGTGACCACAACAATGTGACCGCTGTGTGCCGCCGCCGCTACACCAAGCCACTGCAATCGCCAGTGGCAAGATTACACCCACCTCCCCACTGACTGGACAACTGGCAATGATGGGTACCTCGGATGGGTAGGGGAATTCTGCCTATGGAATTCTGTATACTTTGGCAGCGTATCGGGCAGGCGATAGAGCTCTGGACGGCGCATGGCCTTACCTACGAAAATGGTCGCAGGCAGGCGATGCTCGTCTGTAACAGGGGGACGCCCGCCTTGTTCGCTCGCGTGCGGCGGCCAGGGTCCGATGGGCGCGGATGATTGCTATGTCTTTATTCCGGTTTCACCCGCCACCAGCAATTCGCAAGCGAGGCCTGCGAAGCGCAATACTAGCGGGTCTGGGCCGCGGCACGCATAGCTGGCCAGCCCTTCTTGTGTTGAAGGGGCTCAATGCCGCACTCACGGCGGTATCGAATTTCGTCCTGGCGTACGTGCTGGTTCGAACAGTTGGCCTGGAGTCGTATGCTTTTATTGCGGGCTTGCTGGCGGTCGCTGCTCTTGTGGTGCAATGCGATCTTGGAATTACCGTTCTGACATTTTCCGAACTGCGGTCCCACTACCTGAGTGAGGCCGACAGACGTAAGGCGAACCAGGACGACCACGACCTGGTGCGAGCAACCGTGACGATCTACACCGCGATCGCTGCCATCGCCGTCGCAATTCTGGGTGTGGCGTTCGTTTCCGGCATTATTCCTGTCGCACATCATGGCATCGGGTATTTCCTGATTTTCGCCGGGGCTGTCTGTCCTTTGCCGCGCATGCCGCTTCGCGCGGCCATCAACGCCAGGGATGGCTTTGTTTGGACGGAGGGCGTTGATCTGGTTAGACGTGTCGCGATCCTGGCGGTGACGATCGCGATGCTTTTCGGCCTTTCGTTTGTCGCATATGGCGCACTGAGCTTGTGCATATGGGTGACGTCGATATCAGCTCTGGTCTGGCTCGCCCGCCCACACGGCTTTGCATTGCAGAGTGGAGTGTTTCTCAAGGGTCTGCTTTTTCTGAGGCGCAAGTTTCGGAAGGCGAGCGCGACGGTCGTGTTGTCGTCGGCCGAGTTTGTGATCAGCATTTTTCCGTACTACCTGCTGGCTGCGACAGGGGATGGAGCGGCAATTGTCGCGTTCGATATGTTCTATAAGGTGTCGCGCTTCGCGATGGTGACCTACCTGATTGGCGCAGAGACGGCCCTCCCTCATCAAACGCGCGCGCTACATAACGCAAATGCGTTCGGATTGGGCAGAGCAACCGCGGCCGGATTCCTGTTGGGTTTATTGCCGATGACCCTTGGCATTGTCGCGGTCTCCATGTTCGGCGAAAGGATATTTGGTACTATTTTGAACGATAGCGGAATAGTCTCGCCGACTATGCGCGCGGCACTTTGTGCAATGCTCGTGTTCATGCTGATACAGACAACGTGCGCATTCGTGCTGGTCGGCGCGGGAAGATTTGAGGCGCTTGCCCGTCGCGCAAGCATCACCCTTGCGGGGATGGCGCTGATCAGCGCTCTTACGTTTCTGTTTCATTGGAGCATCGACACGTTTATCGTCGCCTATGTATGTGTCTATGGAGGAGGCGCTTTGCTTTACGCGGCGTGTCTGTATTCGCTAAGCAGATCCTTGTGGGAAAAGAGCTCTCACGCCTTCAAAATGGGAACGTAAATCGGCGATGGAAATGCGCCAATCTGCGGTGGCGCCGGCGGCTTCTCAAGAAAGCAGGGAGAGAAAAATTCCCGAACGCCATTGCCGGCAGCGCTCATTAGCGTCGGCGCAGCGGACGTTCGTAGGCGACGATCGCCACATCAGGAAATGTGGTCTCGATTTCAAGGATCTCATCAAGGGCGGCAGGATCCAGACGCGCCGGGACGATCCGATTGCAAAGACCCCGACCGACCTTCGCCTCTTGCCGGGTGCGATAGGCCATCAGATAGACGCCAAGCCGATCTCCGGCCTGCGCCAGCAGGCGACCCTCCGCCGCGCTTGGCACGTACCACTCCGACGCATCGATTTCGGCGAGTTCGCAATCCTCGAATTGATCGAGAATCGGCAATCGCCCGCAAGGACGCCCGACGGGATTGTCGCGCTTATCCGGCCAGGCTTCGATCACGTCACGGGTCTCCTGCGGTTTTGCGTTGACATCAAACTGTGATGCATTGGACCATGGCGCAAGCCTTCATCGCACCCGGTCGCAAACCCGGAATAACAAGAAGTTGGAACTGATGATCCTTTATTCCGCAGCGCTTAGCATGTTTGGTGCCAAGGTCCAGATCGCCCTGATCGAGAAGGCAATCGATTTCCAGCTGGTCATGGTGCCATACGATCGCGATCGCGGCTACGAGCCGAAACATCCCGAGGTGCTACGGGTCAATCCGAAGCGCCAGGTGCCGGTGCTGATCGACGGTGACGTGGAGATTTTCGACTCGACACAGATCTTCGAGTATCTGGAGGACGTGCAACCGGCGCCGCCGCTGTGGCCCCGCAAGCCCGCAGCGCGGGCCGCCGCACGCCTGCTCGAGATGAAGTCCGATGAAGTTTATTTCCCGCACGTCATCAGGTTGATGGGATTGCAGGACGAGCCTGACGACCCGGCCGCGGTCGCAGCACGTGACCGTGCGTCACGCCATTACCTGGAGATGAATGCGCTTCTGACTGATCGCGAATGGCTCGCCGGCGATTACAGCTTTGCAGACATTGCGTTCTACATGGCCGCTTTGTTCGGCGAACGCATGGGAGCGGTGCTGGGGCAGGAGACACCGAGGCTGCTTGCGTGGCGCGAGCGCATGACCTTGCGGCCCGCGGTGATGCCAGTTGTCGCCGCGCTGGCGCACTACCTGTCGAGTCAGGGACGACCGGTGCCGGGGTGGCTCGATGCAGCCGTGAGATAGCCGGCAGCGTTCACCCCAGGCGCCAACGCGCATCATGAGCCGCGATACGGTCCAGGCGCGTTGTCGATCATCTACGTCCATTCCGCCCCTTCCTGCGGCCTGGATTGGGCGGTATCAAGGAGTCGCTCGGGCGGTGAGCTGTTGCCCCCGACGCCAGCAGGGGTCGTTAAATGGCATTTGAACTGTTCCAACTGACCGGCCGACGGGCGCTCATTACCGGCTCGTCGCAGGGCATCGGCTTTGCGCTGGCGCAGGGCCTTGCCGAACACGGCGCCGAGATCGTCCTCAACGGCCGCGATGCCGGCAAGCTGGAGGCGGCCGCGGCGAAACTCAAGTCCGCCGGACACAAGGTATCGGTGGCCGGCTTCGACGTCACGAACGCGCAAGCCGCCAAGGATGGCGTCGGGGCGATCGAGCAGAACACCGGGCCGATCGATATCCTGATCAATAACGCCGGCATGCAGTTCCGCTCGCCGCTCGAAGACTTTCCCGTCGAGAGATGGGAGCAATTGCTCGCCACCAACATTTCGAGCGCGTTCTATGTCGGCCAGGCCGTCGCCCGTCACATGATCCCGCGTGGTCGGGGCAAGATCATCAACATCGCCTCGGTGCAGAGCGAACTCGCGCGCCCGGGCATTGCGCCCTACACCGCAACCAAGGGGGCGATCAAGAACCTGACCCGCGGCATGTGTACCGACTGGGCCAAATACGGCCTGCAGATCAACGCGCTGGCGCCGGGTTATTTCAAGACCCCGCTCAACCAGGCGCTAGTGGACAATCCGGAATTCTCGGGCTGGCTCGAAAAGCGAACCCCTGCCGGACGCTGGGGCAATGTCGAGGAGCTGGTCGGCGCCGCCGTGTTCCTGTCCGGAAGGGCGTCGTCCTTTGTCAACGGGCACACGCTCTATGTCGATGGCGGGATCACCACCAGTCTGTAAGCTTCGCGCCGCGGGAGTTCCATATGAAAGCCGTCGTCATCCATGCCGCCCGCGATCTGCGGGTCGAGGAACGTGAAGCCGAGGCCGCCGGCGCGGGACAGGTCGAGATCGTCGTCGAGGCCGGCGGCATCTGCGGCTCGGATCTGCATTATTTCAACCATGGCGGCTTCGGCACAGTGCGGGTGCGCGAGCCGATGATCCTCGGTCACGAAGTGGCCGGGACCATCAAGGCGCTGGGGGCGTCGGTATCCGGGCTCGCGATCGGCGACCGCGTCGCGGTGTCCCCGAGCCGGCCCTGCAATGCCTGCGACTATTGTCTGAAGGGCCAGCAGAACCAGTGCCTCAACATGCGCTTCTATGGCAGCGCGATGCCGATGCCGCATATCCAGGGTGCGTTTCGCCAGCGCCTCGTCGCGGAAGCCTGGCAATGCCACAGGGTTGCCGACGGTGTCTCGATCAACGAGGCGGCCTTTGCGGAGCCGTTCGCCGTTGTCCTCCATGCGGTCAACCGCGCCGGATCGCTGCTCGGCAAGCGGGTGCTGGTGACGGGATGCGGCCCGATCGGCGCCCTGGCGATCGTGGCGGCGCGTCGGCACGGTGCGCGGGAGATCGTTGCGACCGACGTCATGGCCGCGGTTCTCCAGAAAGCGCTTGGGCTCGGCGCCGACCGGGTGATCAATGTCGCTGAAGCCCCCGATCAGCTCGGCGCCTATTCGGCCAACAAGGGCTATTTCGATGTCCAGTTCGAGGCGTCCGGCAACGAACGAGCGGTCCGCTCGGGGCTGGAGGTGCTCAAGCCGCGCGGCGTCCTGGTTCAGCTCGGCCTCGGCGGCGACGTTTCGATCCCGCAAAACATGGTGGTGGCCAAGGAGATCGAAATGCGCGGCACCTTCCGCTTCCATGAAGAATTCGGCCTCGCCGTCGACCTCATCAACCGGAAACGGGTGGATCTGGCGCCGCTGCTGACCGGGGTTTTTGGACTGGAAGAGGCGATACACGCCTTCGAGGTTGCGGGAGATCGCAGCCGATCCATGAAGGTTCAGCTAAGCTTCTGAAGATACCGGAAGATAACAGGGGGAGAAAAAAATGAAACTCGTACGTCTGTTGGGTGCGGTGGCGTGCCTGATCCTGTTTCAGGCCTCGGCAATGGCGCAGGAAGTGTCGCTGCGTCTCGTGTCTGCCTTTCCGGAAAACAGCTTTTACGTTTCCCATCTTTTGAAGTGGGTGAAATCGGTAAACGAGCGCGGCAAAGGGGTCCTGCAGATAAACTTCATCGGTGGCCCCCGTGCCATTCCCACATTTGAAGTTGGCAATGCGGTGAAGACGGGGGTCGTCGATATCGCCATGTCGACCGGGGCTTTTTACACCAACGTCATGCCCGAATCCGACATGCTGAAGCTCGCTGAAAAGCCGGTCGCCGAGCAACGAAAGAACGGAGCCTTCGACTACATCAACAAGGTGTGGAACGAGAAAGCCAACATGCAGTACCTGGCGCGGATGGTGGAGAGCCAGCCGTTCCATCTCTATCTTAACAAGAAGATCGACAAGCCGGACCTTACCGGCCTCAAGATCCGGATCACGCCGGTTTATCGCGAGTTCTTTCAGGCGCTCAATGCGAATGTCGTCACGACTGCTCCAGGTGAAGTCTATACGGCGCTGGAGCGAGGGGTTGTTGATGGCTATGGCTGGCCGATCGGCGGGTTGTTCGACCTGAACTGGCAGCAGCACACCAAATTTCGCGTCGATCCGGGCTTTTACGATGCGGAGGTTTCCATCATCGTCAATTTGGACAAATGGAAGAGCCTTACCGAGAAGCAGCGTGACTTCCTGAACAGCATGGCGTTGGAGCTGGAGGCCGGCAACGTCTTCTGGAAGCAGTACGCCGTCGATGAGGAAAAGCGGCAGGCGGATGCCGGCATCCAGACGATCAAGCTGGATGGCGACAAAGCGAAGGTCTTCGTCGATACCGCCTATAGCGTCGCTTGGGCGGCTGCGATCAAGGCGAGCCCGGCGCATGCGGAAAAGCTGAAAGCATTGTTCGGGAATCGCTGATAACTGCGACGTCCGCCAGTGGCGAGAGAGTGTGCTCTATGGATGTGCTGGATCGGTCGATTGGCAAGCTTTGCCTCGCGTTGGTATCCCTGGCATGTGCGTTGCTGTTCGGGATGATGCTGGTCATTTGCGTTGACGTATTCCTTCGCAACGTGGCCGTGCCTGGGATGCCCCGCGGGTTTGCCTTGGCCAGCGACCTGTCTGAGTCTGCGATCTATCTGATGACCTTGCTGGTGGCGCCGTATCTGTTGCGAAGCGGTCGCCATATCCGGATTGATCTCCTGCTCCACATGGTGCCGGCGCGGATCGGCTGGCTGATGGAGTTGCTTGCCGCCTGCGCGATGCTCGTTTGTTGCCTGGCGATTGTCTGGTACGGCTTCATTGTTACCGCGCGCAGTGCGGGCGGCAACGCCATGCTCATCAAGACCGTCGTCTATCCGGAGTGGTGGATTCTGGTGCCGCTGCCGTGTGTGTTCGTGCTGTTGTCGCTCGAGGCAATCTTCCGGCTGCGAAGCCTCATTGACGGGCCACGGCAGCCGCGCCACGAGCAGGTGTCGGTGTCATGATGAGTTGGGAAGCTGCCGCCTGGCTACTGCTCGGCGGATCAACCGTTCTGATGTTCGCCGGATTGCCGGTCGGATTCGCGTTTCTCCTCATCAATCTGATCGGAGCCTACCTTTTTATGGCCGGTGAAGCCGGCCTGTCCCAGCTCGTGCGCAGCTCGGTCTCCTCGATCACCACGTTCTCCCTGACGCCGATTCCGCTCTTTGTCCTGATGGGCGAAGTGCTTTTTCACACCGGTTTGGCGGTCAAGGTCATCGACGGCATTGAGAGGGTTATCAAGCACGTCCCGGGCAGACTTGCGGTGGTCGCGGTCGTGGCCGGAACCGTGTTCAGCGCGATTTCGGGATCGACGATCGCAACGACGGCGATGCTCGGCAGCCTAATGGTGCCGATCATGCTGTCGAGGGGCTATCATCCCACGATGGCAACGGGCCCCATCATGGCGATCGGCGCGGTTGATATGCTGATTCCGCCGAGCGCCCTTGCCGTTTTGTTGGGAAGCCTCTCCGGCATTTCGATCTCCAAGCTCCTCATCGGGGGAGTTATGCCGGGCATCATTCTTTCGGTTCTCTTCGTGGGGTGGATTATCCTGCGCACGCTATCCAAGCCGGAATTGGCGCCCGATAGCGAATTCAAGGAATACAGCGGATGGGCGAGGTTCAGTCCGCTGGTACTCTATGTGGTGCCGCTGGTTTCGATCTTCGGGCTTGTCGTCGGTGCGATGGTGGCCGGCTGGGCAACACCGACAGAGTCTGCGGCGATCGGCGCTTTCGCGACGATCGTGCTCGCGGGCGTCTACCGAGCGTTGACGCCGAAAGTGCTGTGGCAATCCCTGCATGGCACGGTGATTATTTCCGGGATGATTCTCTTCATCATCATTGGAGCAACGACCTTTTCTCAAATATTGTCGTTTTCCGGCTCCACGAATGGAATCGTGAACATCATCACGCAAAGCGGGCTGTCGGCCAACGCCCTGGTCATCGTCATGTTGTTGATCCTGATCGCGCTCGGCGTCTTCATCGATCAGGTCAGCATGATGCTGATCACGCTTCCCATCTTCATGCCGCTGGTGAACTCACTTGCGATCGACCCGGTGTGGTTTGGGGTGCTGTTCCTGATCTGCATGCAACTGGGAATGCTGCTGCCGCCCCACGGCCTGTTGCTGATGACGATGAAGGGGGTGACGCCGCCTCAGGTATCGATGGGGCATATCTTCCAGGCGGTCATTCCATACCTCGTCATCAGCATTGCAGTTCTCGCGCTGGTCTATCTGGTGCCTGGAGTGGCGACCTGGATGACGAAAGCGCTGTAGCGCAAGACCTGGCCTGATGCTGGCAAGGATCGTCGTCCCGCATAGCCAGGCTCCCGGTTGAAGCGAAACGCAATATGACGGACTGGGTACTCAGGAAGGATTACTGAGCTCCCTCGATTTCGGCGGTGTGATTGTTGAGGACGGCAATGGTCCCGCTATAGCTCAGCGCCGGACAGCGGTTTCCATGAACTCCTGCACCGAGAGCGGCACCTCATCGAATTCAGGAAAGCGCCGACGCAACTCGTCGGCAATATCCACCGTGACATCGCGCGACCAGCCCTCGGCAGTATTGAAGGCGACGATCCGCACTGGATGGCTAAACTGGTCTTCCAGGAGGCGGCGGATCAAACTCTCGCGGTCGGTGCCTTCCTCGTCTGCCTCGCACCAGGCGCGTCCGAGCCTGCCAAAATCGTTTAGCACCAGATAGATGTCGTGATCGCCACGATGCGGCACGATGGACGGGGAGCGAGGCATACGGAATTCCCGCGCGAAAACAGGTATGGAACCTTACTCTGTTGCAATTCTTTGTGTTTGGAAAATCCGAGGTAAATCAAACGGATGATAGATGAGGGCGCGATCGGAGCCTATGCTCACGCCGCTGGGCTTTCAGCGCATCTGGTCCAGCAAGCCTTGGCCTCAGCTCGCAAGCCTCCGAGCTGGGGCTTTTTCCTTCTGCGAACAGTGGCGCCGCCCCGAGCGTTTTAGGCCTGAGGTTCCAAACTATCTCAGTGGCTGAAGTCCTGGTGACGACAACCTCGCATCGCGATCAGCGGTGGTGTCGGCTGCCTGATCTGTTTCGATGGTCTTCGCAGCAGAGGCCGGCATCGTCGCGGCCTGGGCCTCTAGCCGTGCCCGCTCGGCTTCGATGTTTTTTCCCGATCATCGCCATCGCAAGGCGCGCAGCACTGCAAACGACGCATTGCAGTGCTTCCATTTTATGAGGGAAGAGCCGCTCCTTGTGCCTTTCGCGTAACACTCGCCCGGAAAGAAGTCTGAAGACACTTGTGCAGGGTGTCCGTTGCTCGATCGTTACCTAAATCTGCGACCTAAGATTCGAACGGTTGCGGAGCCGGGCCTGGCGAGGGCCACTCCGAAAGAGCAGGCAAGCAGATCATGAAGATATTCAACAGCACGGTTCTTGGCACGGCAGCATGTCTTGTCGCCTTAAGCGGAGCCCACGCGGCGGATCTTCCAGTCAAGGCCAAGGCGGTCGAATATGTCAGGATCTGCTCCCTTTATGGAAACGGCTTCTACTTCATCCCGGGTACCGACACTTGTATCAAGCTCGGCGGTTACATGCGCGCCGATGTCACCTTCAACGGCGGCGGTATTCAGGGCACCCCGGCGTGGAGTGGCCTGGCGGGTCAAAAAAGCCGGCTGAGCAACTATTATTTCGCTCGCGCCCGCGAAAACCTCAACGTCGACACCCGCACCGCGACCGAATACGGCGTGGTCCGTACTTACTTCGATGCGAATTTTTCCTGGACCACGGGTACCTATGCCGCTGCCGCCGCTGGTGGCGTCGGTGGCACCGCGTACTCTGCGTCGCCGCTTAACCAAGCCGACGGCGCTACCTCAGGCGGCGGGTTCGCCGTCAACTTCGCATTCATCCAGTTCGCCGGCTTCACGATCGGCAGGGCTGTATCGATGTTCGACGCCCCCTTCGCCGGCTATCCCGCCAACATCACTGATGCGCTCCTCGGCGGCCACTCCGATCAAACCGGCGTGAACCAGTTTTCCTATACGGCCGATTTCGGTCAGGGCATCAGCGGTACGGTCTCGCTGCAGGATCAGGTCACCTATTACCAGACCAATTTGTGGAACGCATCGGGCCTCACCGCAGCCGGCTTCGCGGCCGGCGCCTATGGCACCAATAATTTCGGCGGCACGCGGTCTCCCGACATTGTCGGCATGCTTCGCGTCGATCAGGCCTGGGGCATGTTCCAGGCCTCGGTAGCCGCGCACAACATCCACGCGGGCTACTACGGCGCGGCTGAAACCTCAGGTCATCCAAGCGACAAGTGGGGCTGGGCTGGTCAGCTGGCCATGACGATCAAGAACCTGCCGACTGGCAAGGGCGACGACATCGATATTTCATTCGGCTATTCGGACGGTGCCAGCCGTTACGTCTGGCAGAGCCTGGTCGCACCCACCGTCGCCATGTATGGCAGCAGCGCTCTGGCTGGCGTTTACCAGGGCCTGAGTATTGGGGGCGTTTCTGACGGCATTTTCACGACCGGCAATGGGATCGAGACGACCAAACTGTGGGGCTTTCGTACCGGTTATACGCACAACTGGAACAGCCAGTGGAATTCAGCGCTGTTCGGCTCCTACACGTCGGTCAGCTACAATGCCACGACAAGGGGTTATATCTGCGCCACCGTCACCACCTTCCTGACGCCAGGCTCGACCTGCAATCCGAACTTCAACGTCGCGCAGATCGGCACCAACACGCGCTGGTCCCCCGTGAAGAACCTCACTTTCACGGGTGAGCTGATGTACACGCATGTGGATCAGCAATATTCCGGCGTCGCCGCCTTGCCGGCGGTCAGTGTCAAGCCGGCAGCCCTGTACGAACTCAAGGACCAGGGCACATTGTCACTCGCCTTCCGCGCCCAGCGTAACTGGTAAGACGAGCCTATGCTTGCGGCGGGTTGCTCATCTTGCTGAGCGCCTGCCGCACGGCTTCCACCAGGTCCAGGGCCACTGGCGAGGGACTGCGCTGCGGCGGAAACACGGCAGCGAATTCGAAATCGATCCGCGGCAGGAAAGGCCGCGCCACGACGCCCCGGTTCTCGAACTCCTGCGCTGTGAACGGGTCGCAGATCGCGACGCCAAGTCCGGATGACACCAGCCCGCACATGATTTCCGAGAGGCTGGTCTCGACCCGGAGAACCCGGCGGACATCGTCGCGATTGAAGGCCTGGTCGATCAGATGCCGGCCGGTCGATCCCGACGTCAGCGACACGAAGGTCTCGCCTTCGAAATCGCGCGGCTGCAACGTCGCCTTGGCCGCGAGCCGGTGTCCGGTTGGCAGCACGGCGACGCGGGCCGGCGCCGGCAACCGCACGCTCGATAATCCCGCGTGGGCGATCGGCACTTCGGCGAAGCCGATGTCACATTGGTTGTTCAACACCCAGTCGACCACAATCGGTGAGATCACGCCGAAGAACGACAGATTGAGGTTCGGCCGCTCCATCAGGAATCGCCCGGAGAGCCTCGGCAAATAGCCGTTGGACAGCGCTGGCAGCGCCGCGATCCGCAGCGTGCCGGTCCGGCGGCTGCGGATTTCTTCGGCTGCCGCCGTGATCCGTTCGAGACCGACAAAGGACCGTTCGACCTCCATGTAGAGCGCCGTCGCGGCAGCCCTCGGCACCAGTCCGGTGCCGCGCTTGTCGAACAGCTCCATTTTCAGCAGCGCCTGGAAGTCGCGCAGCAACCGGCTGACGGCTGGCTGCGTCACAGCCATCAGCTTTGCCGCTTCCGTCACGCTGCCCGTCAGCATCATCGCGCGGAAGGCTTCGACCTGCCGCGAATTGATTCGAGCCATCTTCTCTCCATCCATAACATTTCGGCATGAAGAGGGTGCCATTATTAATTGGACGACGAAAGCGTGAGTTGCGATCTTTTTCATCAAGGCTGGAGATAGCTGATTTTTTGGGCGACGCCGGTCGGGAGCGGACCGGTGATGGCCAAATCTCCACGCGGATCCGACATAGCGTCGTACCGCGATACCGAGAGCCGGACAGAACAAGGATGCGCTCGTGATGTTACCCAGCAAACGGACTATTGGAGATCGATCGATATGAAGCATCTCGCCTTTGTCGGAGCCGTCAGCATTGCCGCGATCGCCCTAGCCCCGTCGGCGGGTTTGGCGCAGCAGAAGACACTCTATGTCGCCGGTTACGGCGGCTCGTTTGAGAAGACGATCCGCGACGAAGTCATCCCGGCGTTCGAAAAGGCGAACGGCGTCAAGGTCGAATATGTCGCCGGCAACTCGACCGACACGCTTGCCAAGCTGCAAGCCCAGAAGGGCAACCAGCAGATCGATGTGGCGATCGTCGATGACGGTCCGATGTACCAGGCCATCCAGCTCGGCTTCTGCGGCAAGCTCGAAGGCCTTCCCGCCGATATTTATGAGGCCGCACGCTTCAAGGACGACCGCGCGGTTGGCATTGGTCTGGTCGCAACCGGCCTGATGTACAACACCAAAATCTTCGCGGAGAAGGGCTGGGCGCCGCCGACCTCCTGGAACGATCTCAAGGATCCAAAGTACCAGAAGCAGCTGGTCATTCCGCCCATCAACAACACCTATGGCCTGCACACCTTGCTGATGCTCGCCCGGATGAACGGTGGCAGCGAGGCCAATGTCGACGCCGGCTTCAAGATCATCAAGGCCGACGTCAATCCCAACGTGCTGGCCTATGAGCCTTCGCCGGGCAAGATGACCGAGCTGTTCCAGTCCGGCCAGGCCGTGTTGGCCGTGTGGGGCACGGCCCGGGTCCAGAGCTTCGCCAACACCGGCTTCCCCGTCGACTTCGTCTATCCGAAGGAAGGTGCGGCCACGTTGCTGACGACCGCTTGTCCGATCACCAAGCCAAACGCATCGCCGCTTGCATCGGCATTCGTCAAGACGCTGCTCGAGCCGAAAGTACAGCTCGTGCTGCTGAAGGACTACGGCTACGGCCCGGTATTGAAATCGGTCGTGGTCCCGCCTGAACTCGGCAAGATGGCGCCGATCGGCGAGCGCGCCGCAAAACTCTATACGCCCGACTGGACCGTCATCAACGACAAGCGCGAGGAATGGACCAAGCGCTGGAATCGCGAGGTCGAGCGCTGAGCCGACTGCTGAGTCAAGACTCGGCGCAGGCGGACACAATTTCGGCGATGGTCCGGCGCGACGCCGCAGGCCATCGTCGCGCTTTGCCACAGCAGCACCCGGAAGCATCCATGTCCTTTCTTGAGCTCGACCGTGTCGCAAAACAGTTCGGCGCGCAGACTGTGGTCGATGACTTCAGTCTGACTGTCGGCAAGGGCGAGTTCGTCTCCTTCCTCGGCCCGTCGGGCTGTGGCAAGACCACGACGCTGCAGATGATCGCGGGTTTTCTCGATCCCTCGCGCGGCGCGATCCGGCTCGAGGGACGCGACCTGACGGCGGTGCAGCCGGCGAAGCGCGGGCTCGGCATCGTCTTTCAGAGCTACGCGCTGTTCCCGCACATGACGGCGGCCGAGAACGTCGCCTTTGGCCTCGAGATGCGGCGCGTGCCGCGGTCCGAGTGCCGCGAGCGCGTCCGCGCCACGCTCGCGATGGTCGGGCTCGCTGGCTACGAGGAGCGTTATCCGCGGCGGATGTCCGGCGGTCAGCAGCAACGCGTCGCGCTTGCCCGCGCGCTCGTGATCCGGCCGAGCGTGCTGCTGCTCGACGAGCCGCTGTCGAACCTTGACGCCAAGCTGCGCGAGGAAATGCAGATCGAGCTGCGCCAGATCCAGCGAAATCTCGGCACCACCACGATTCTCGTCACCCACGACCAGAACGAGGCGATGTCGCTGTCCGACCGGATCGTGGTGATGAGCCAGGGCCGCATCGAGCAGATCGGAACGCCGCAGGAAACCTACGAGCGGCCGGCGTCCGCTTTCGTGTCCCAGTTCCTCGGCAAGACCAATGATTTCGCCGCGACCATCGACCGGACCGCCACGCCGGGACGGCTGATCGCGGGCTCCTGGAGCGCGCCGGCACCGGCCGGACTCGCGGGCCCGGTGACGGTCAGCATCCGACCCGAACGGATCGGGTTCGGCGACGCCGGGCTCGCGGCGAAGATCGTCACCCGCATCTTCCAGGGCAATCACTGGCTGTTCCAGTGCGAGAGCGAATGCGGCGCGGTGATCGTGATCCGCCAGAACGACGGCCAGCCGCAGCCCGCGGAGGGCGAGGCTGTCCGGCTCGCCTGGCGGCCGGAAGACATGAGCCTGCGCCGCGCCGGAGATGCCGCATGAGCGCGGTCGTCGATGCGGCTCCGCCGAGCGCGAAACCTGCGACGGACGGGCGCGATGCGCGCACGGCGTGGCTGCTGACCGCGCCCGCGCTGATGCTGTTCGTCGGCGTGCTGGTGATTCCGCTTGCCATGACGGTGATGCTCTCGTTCCACGACTGGGGCCAGTACAAGGGCATCGAGCCGGTCTTCATCCTGAAGAACTGGCACGAGGTCGCGACCGATCCCTATTTTGCCGAGATGTTCTGGCGCACGTTCCGCATCGCGCTGCTGACGACGCTGATCACCGCCGTGCTCGGCGCGCCGGAGGCCTACATCCTCAACCGCATGAGCGGACGCTGGAAGAGCTTCTTCCTGCTGGTGATCCTTGGCCCGTTGCTGATCTCCGTGGTGGCGCGCACGCTCGGCTGGGCGCTGCTGTTCGGCGGCAGTAACGGCCTCGTCAACAAGCTGCTGATGTCGCTCGGGCTGATCGGCTCGCCGCTGCCCTTCATGTTCACCGAGACCGGTATCGTCATCGCACTTGCGCATGTGATGATGCCGTTCATGGTGTTGTCGGTCTGGGCCGCGCTGCAGCGCGTCGACCCGCAGATCGAGAACGCCGCGCTGTCGCTCGGCGCCGGCCCGTTCACCATCATCCGCCGCATCGTGCTGCCGCAGATCATGCCGGGCGTGCTGTCGGGCGCGATCATCGTGTTCTCGCTGTCGGCCAGCGCTTTCGCGACGCCCGCCATCATCGGTGGCCGCCGGCTCAAGGTCGCGGCGACGCTCGCCTATGACGAGTTTCTCAACACGCTGAACTGGCCGCTCGGTGCGGCGGTCGCGGTGCTGCTGCTGGTGGCGCTGGTGCTGATCGTCGTCGGCAGCAATGCGCTGATCGAGCGGCGCTACGCCGAGGTGTTCCGATGAGGACCAACGGCCCGCTCGCGCTCACCTTCCATACGATCTTCGTCGTCATCATGCTGGCGCCGATCCTGGTGGTCTGCCTCGTCGCCTTCACGCCCGAGGGCTATTTGTCGCTGCCGACCACCAGCTTCTCGCTGCGCTGGTTCAGGGCGATCGCGAATTATCCCGAGTTCGTCCACGCGTTCTGGGTGAGCCTCGGGTTGGGTGCGCTGTCATCGCTGGTGGCGGTGCTGTTCGCGGTGCCGGCGGCGCTGGCCATCGCCCGTTACAGTTTTCGCGGCCGCGACACCCTCGCAGCGTTGTTCCTGTCGCCGCTGATGATCCCGCATGTCGTGCTCGGCATCGCCTTCCTGCGCTTTTTCACGGCGATCGGCATTGGCGGCAGTTTCGCAGGACTGCTGGTCGCGCATGTGGTGGTGGTTTTCCCGTTCGCACTGCGGCTGACGCTGGCCGCGGCGACCGGCATGGACCGCTCGATCGAGATGGCCGCGGTCTCGCTCGGCGCCGGCGACTGGACGCTGTTCCGCCGCGTGACGCTGCCGCTGATCCTGCCGGGCGTCATCAGCGGCTGGGCGCTGGCCTTCATTCAGTCCTTTGACGATCTGACCATGACCGTCTTCCTGGCGACGCCAGGCACCGAGACGCTGCCGGTTCGCATGTTCCTTTACATTCAGGACAACATCGATCCGCTGGTGACGTCAGTCTCGGCCAGCGTGATCGCGATCACCATGACCGCCCTGATCCTGCTCGACCGCTTCTACGGGCTCGACCGCGTGCTGGCCGGCAAGAACGACCCGGGGCGCTAGGAGTACCTATGTTGAAGGACTATGACGTCGCTGTCGTGGGCGGCGGATTGCTTGGCTCCGCTATCGCCTGGGGTCTTGGCCGGCTCGGAAAGCGGGTCGTCGTCCTCGACGAGGGCGACATCGCCAAGCGCGCCTCGCGGGCAAACTTCGCGCTGGTCTGGGTGCAGAGCAAAGGCCTCGGCATGCCGGCCTACACCGGCTGGACCATGCGGGCCTCCGAGACCTGGGGCAGGCTCGCCGCCGAATTGAAAGACCAGACCGGGCTCGACGTCGCCCTGCAGCAGAATGGCGGTTTCCACCTGACGCTTGGCGAGAATGAGTTTGCGCAGCGCGCGCAGCTTGTGACGCGGATGCACAACCAGGTCGGCGCGGCTGATTACCGGATGGAGATGCTGTCGGCTTCCGAGGTCAAGAAGATGCTGCCGCTGATCGGTCCGGAGGTCTCCGGCGGCAGCTTCTGCCCATGGGACGGGCATGTGAATTCGCTGCGCACCTTCCGCGCCTTCCACACCGGCCTGAAATTGTTCGGCATCGAGTACTTTCCCGAGCGGCCGGTCTCGGCGATCGCGCGGCGCGGCGGCGAATTCCAGCTCTCGACAGCGCAGGGCGAGATCCGCGCCGGCAAGGTCGTGCTCTCCGCCGGCAACGCCAACCAGTCGCTGGCGCCGATGGTCGGCCTGTCGGCGCCGATGGGCCCGACCCGCGGCCAGATCGTGGTGACCGAGCGCACCATGCCGTTCCTGCCGCATCCCCTGACCACCATTCGCCAGACCGACGAGGGCACGGTGATGATCGGCGACAGCAAGGAAGATCAGCTCGACGATCGCACGCTGAACCATGCGGTCAGCGCCGTGATGGCGGATCGGGCGCAGCGCACGTTTCCGCATCTGGCGCGCCTGAACGTCGTGCGCACCTGGTCCGGCATCCGCGTGATGCCGCAGGATGGTTTCCCGATTTACGATCAGTCGGAGAGCGCGCCGGGCGCGTTCGTCACCTGCTGTCATTCCGGCGTGACGCTGGCCTCCAATCACGCCTTCGAGATTGCGCGGATGGTGGCGGCGGGCGCGCTCGAACCGGAACTGGTCGGGGCGTTCTCGGCCCACCGCTTCGACGCCAACCATGCCGCGACCGGCGGCGGCTATTACTGACATCGACACGACCCGAAGGGGCGAAGAGGCAGCCAATGTTCAAACGATCCGATCAGGACAGCAGACGATCCGTGCACATCGTCGTGGACGGGGCCGCCGTCGCGGCGCGCGAGGGCGATACGGTGTCCGCAGCATTGCTCGCCTCCGGCCGTGACGTGCGCCGCGCGACTGCCGTGAGCGGCGCACCGCGTCTGCCCTATTGCATGATGGGCGTGTGCTTCGACTGCCTCGTCACCATCGACGGCGTCGGCAATCGGCAAGGCTGCCTGGTGCCCGTTGCCGAGGGCATGCAGATCGAGATCCAGAAGGGCAAGCGGGAGATCGGCCGATGAACACGACTGCCAGGCGCGACAGCTATGACGTCGTGGTGATCGGGGCAGGGCCTGCCGGACTCGCCGCCGCTGCGACCGCGGCCGAGGCTGGCCTGTCGACGCTGCTGCTCGACGAGAATGCCGGCCCCGGCGGTCAGGTCTGGCGCGCCATCGCCTCGACCCCGGTGACGAAACGCGACCACCTCGGCGCCGACTATTGGGCGGGCGCGGAGCTGGTCGAGGCGGTGCGATCGAGCGGCGCCGAGATCATCCAGCGCGCGACGGTCTGGAGCCTCGACCGGAATCTCGAAATCGGCATATCGCTAGGCGGCGCGTCATTCTTCGTTAGGGCGAGTCGGGTGATTCTGGCGACGGGCGCGCTGGAGCGGCCGTTTCCGATTCCCGGCTGGACCCTTCCGGGCGTGATGACCGCAGGCGCGGCGCAGACCATGCTGAAATCATCGGGCCTCGTGCCGGACGGGCGGACGGTGATCGCGGGCCAGGGGCCGCTGCTTTGGCTGCTCGCCGCGCAGATCCTGCGCCTCGGCGGCCGCATCGACCGCATCCTCGATACCACCGAGCGTCGAAATTATCTTGCCGCGCTGCCTCACGCCTTCGCCTTCATGACGTCGCCCTATTTCGCAAAGGGTTTTGCGTTGATGAGGCAGGTGCGCGCGAAAGTGCCTGTGGTGTCTGGCGTCACCGAACTCGCTGCCGCCGGTGACGGCCAGCTCGCAACCGTAACCTATCTGTCCGGCAGCCGGCGCGAGACTGTTCCGGCCGAGTTGCTGCTGCTGCACCAGGGCGTGGTGCCCAACGTCAACCTGGCGATGGCGGTCGGGATCGAGCATCGCTGGGATGAGCTGCAATTGTGCTGGTCGCCGGTGCTTGATCGCGACGGCAGCACATCGGTCGAAGGCATCGCGATCGCCGGCGATGGTGCCGGGATCGGCGGCGCGGATGCCGCCATTGTCCGCGGCCGTATCGCTGCGCGCGCCGCGGTCGAGGCGCTGGCGCCTGCGGCTGCTTTCAAGCTCGCGCCGATGGCGACCATCAGAGCATCGCTGGTAAAGGCCGAGCGCGGCCGCATTTTCCTCGACACGCTGTTCCGTCCGGCCCCGCAATTTCGCATCCCCTCTGACGACACCATCGTCTGTCGCTGCGAGGAGGTATCGGCCAAGGACATTCTTGACGCCGTCGCGATCGGTGCGACCGGTCCGAACCAGCTCAAGGCCTATCGCCGCACCGGCATGGGTCCCTGCCAGGGCCGGCTCTGCGGCCTGACGGTCACCGAGCTGATGGCGCAGGCCCGTGGCAAGACGCCCCAGGAGATCGGCTACTATCGGCTGCGTGCACCGGTGAAGCCGATCACGCTGGCGGAACTGGCGGCGGTGCCGAAGACAGACGCCGACGTCAATGCGGTGGTGCGCGGATGACGAAGCTTGCGGATGCCATCATCGTCGGTGGCGGCATCCACGGATGCTCGACCGCGCTTCACCTGTGCCTCGCCGGCATGAAGCCGGTGCTGGTCGAGAAGGACTATGCCGGCCGCCACGCCTCGGGCGTCAATGCCGGCGGCGTCCGCCAGCTCGCACGGCATGTCGCCGAGATCCCGCTCTCGATCCGCTCGATGGGAATTTGGGAGCGGATCGAAGCGCTGGTCGACGACAGCTGCGGCTTCGAAAGCCATGGCCAGGTGCTGGTCGCCGAGAACGACACCGAATTTGATGCCTGTCGCGCGCGTGTCGCCGAGCTGAACGCGCTCGGTTTCACCCACGAGGAACTGATCGATGGGCCGGAGCTGCGGCGGCTGGTGCCGGCGGTGGCCGACAGCTGCCCCGGCGGGGTGGTGTCGCGGCGCGACGGCGCGGCCGAACCGGCCCGAACCACCACCGCGATCCGCCGCAAGGCCGAAGCGCTCGGCGCAACCGTCGTTGAGGGCGTCGCCGCGACCAACATTCGAAAGCAGGACGGGCTGTGGCGGGTCGATGTCGGTGCCGATAGCTATGCGGCGCCGGTGCTCGTCAATGCCGCCGGTGCCTGGGCCGGTCGCATCGCTGCTGATCTCGGCGAGCCGGTGCCGGTCGAGACCGTGGCGCCGATGCTGATGATCACGTCCCGCGTGCCGCATTTCATCGATCCCGTCGTGATCCTGCGCGGGCGCAAGCTGTCCTTCAAACAGTTCGCCAACGGCACGGTGCTGATCGGCGGCGGGCATCTGGCGACGCCGGATCAGGATCGCAACGAGACGGTGCTGGACTGGCGCAGCCTCGCCATCAGCGCCCGCACCGTGTTCGAACTATTTCCCGTGATGCGCAGCGCCACCATCGTGCGGGCGTGGGCCGGCATCGAGGCTCGCACAAAAGACGAACTGCCCGTCTTTGGCCCGAGCGCCCGCCACGTGGGGCTCTATCACCAGTTCGGCTTTTCGCTGCACGGCTTCCAGCTCGGCCCCGGCGCCGGCGCCGTGATGACGGAGCTGATCGTGAGCGGCGGCACCCAGACCCGGATCGGCGATCTCGGCATCGACCGTTTTCATTCTTCCACACCCTGAAACCAAGATGAGGACATCATGAACATCATCCGCAACATCCGTACCCCGATCATGCACCGCGCCGTCGAAGCCAACGGTTTCGTCTTTGTCGGCGGCACGATCGCCGACGACACCAGCGTCTCGATGGGCGATCAGACCCGCAACATCCTCGGCAAGATCGCGGGCTATCTGAAGGAGGCGGGAACGGATCGATCGCGCGTCGTCAGCGCCTCGATCTTTGTCACGGATCTCTCGAAGAAAAAGGAGATGGACGCGGCCTGGACCGAATTCTTCGGCGACAATTTGCCGGCGCGCGCCACCGTCGGTGTGGCCGATCTAGGTGGCGGCGCCTTGATTGAGGTCGTGGTCACCGCGCTCAAAGGCTGAGGCGCGCATTTCCCTCTCGTTTCACCGGCTGACCGGTGAAACGAAGGGGACCCCGCGCGGTGCGGTTATTCTTCCGCTGGGCCGGCAAGGCTGCGACGGAGGCGCTGGGTTTCGCGCCACGTCTCACGAGCCTGTTTGCCAAAACGAGCGAGTCTGGTTGCGACCTGCATGATAATGAGTGTGACCATGGCTATCGGCCCGCTCTGGAGAACAAGCGATCGATTTGTCGCTCGGCATCATCTGACAGTTTTTGCAGCCCGTGGTCGGTAACGTACGTCTCAACGGCGCGGGCAGCCCGCCGCTCATTGGATTCGATACGAGCGCGCAACAATCTTGCAAAAAATGAAGTCTTTTCGGTCGGGGCAGAAAGCCAGGCCCCAGTGGTTAATACGTTCGCCATTAGATGGCTCCTTTTCGGAGTTGTCCTTGGGGCGAATTTCCTACCTGAGCCAGAGATAAGGGTTGCTGCGTGCAATGCGAGATCAAATTGCGCGCATCATGCATGAATTTTTGCCGCATCAGCGAGTGATGACGCGGTCACGGCTAACGACGCCAATGCGGTCAGCGGCAAAGGTTAACGGCGGGCTAAATTCCGGCCGCCATGCCCAATCGGCCGATGCCCGGAAATTTCAGCGCCGGCCGGCGAATATCCAATCCCAGCACCGCGCCGAGGAAATTGATTTCGAGGCCTTCGACCCATCCGACGGTGAGGCCGAGATAACCTCCAAGCGACGCAAAAACGCCGGTACCGGAAGCCGTCACTCCGAATGACTTGCCCTCGTAGGGATAGTCTTTTCCGATCGCGGTGGGCGGCAGCACAGCCATCAGCTCGGGGACCGCGTTGAGGACGGCCTGCACGAAGGTGTTGGAGTTCGGACCCGGCCACGGGCTGTAGTCGCCATAGGCCCGGAATCGATAATTTTCGACGACGTGACGGATCTTGGGAATGAGGCGGCTTGCTTCCTCGCCATCGACCGCGACGATGGTTTCGGGGGACGCGCCGAACCAGCGCGCATCGGCCGCGAAGCCGTTGGTCCGAATCGGCTCGCCCCAGGCGGTGTAGTCATAGCGGGTGTAGGTCGCGGCGTTCTGCTCTTTGACGACGATCCAGGTGTGGATCGCGAAGATCGCCTTCCAACGCAGCGTGCGCGCGCCATAAATGCGAATGACCGCCTCGGGGTGACGAGACGCCTCGGGCAAAAGCCCGGCGCTGGAGCGGTCCGCTGTCTGCCAGCTTCCACGCGGGTCATCGGACCAATAGCGGGCCGCCGATACACCGATCGGGAAAAAAACCAACGACAGAAAGATGATGACTGGTTTGATCAAGGGGGCGACGGGAGTGATTGATATGGAAACAACGATCCCTGATATAGTTCGACTTTCTGTCTGCGCCAGTTTGGTGCCGAGTCTTTATGAAGGGGGCGCCACTGGCAAGGCAGATTGGCGCGATCCATCGGGAGACATCAGCCAGCGCACCGATGATCCGGCGCGCTGGCTTGAGCGCTGCACTCCGCGGCTGCTACCCGAGCTTGGTCGACGAGCGCGACAGCAGTTTCCAGTCCGACCCCTGCTTTAGCCACGTCATCAGGATGTGGAGGTTGGTGGAGGTCTTCTTGCCGTCGGCGACGGCCTCCTGCTCACCGAGCCAGTTGAACCGGACGGTCGCGACCGGGCCGACGACGCGGATCGCGGGGTCCTTATAGACCAGCGATAGCCACTTCGATTTTCCGCTGGTCGCGCCGGCGAGGAAGGCCGCTTTGTCTTCGACGCGGCCATCCGAGTGGCTGTAGCTGAGTTCGGCTGCGCAAAGCGACGCCAGCCCCTCGGCGTTGGCGGCGGCCTGCGCGGTCCGGAAGGCCTCGAGGTTCTTGGCGACCGCATCTTCGTCGGCGCCGGCGAAGGCTGGCATCACGCCGAGAAGTCCGATGGCGAGTACCGGTAACGCAAGCTGACGACGATCGATGTCCATGGATTTCCTCCGTTGTTATGGTTTTGAGACCGTGCGTTGTTTTCTGCTGGCCGGGATTCGCGATCGGGACAGGAACCGGCCTGCGCACGCACGCGGTTGCGGCTTCCGCAGGACCGATTGAAACACAGGGTTGTGTCTTCTGAAAGTATTATCAGCGGTGTGCGCTGCGAGAGAAAGCGAGGTCGCTCGCGCAGTCGCGTCAGGTTTGCAATTTTGGTGCTTGTAACTAGCGTCAGCTTCAGGCGAGCAGAGGCTCTGGAGCAGCCGCCTGGGCGTTAAATGCCGCCGCCATGCAGATCCGAATCAGACCAGCGCCGTCGGCTTTGGCGGATGGGCGGTCCGGGGGATGATGATCGTGCAGGTAGGTTGCGAGCGTATTTGCAATGACGCCGTCATCGACGGCAGCCGCAAACAACATTTCCTGGGCGTCGCGCGACAGCTCCGGCCACACCTTCAGTGCTGCGTGACCGAGCAGCGCAGCGAACTTGCTTTCGTCCATCTCAAACCTCACGCGGTGCCGGAAGCCGGGCGCGCCGAAGGCCGCAGATTTCTCTGCGGCCTCGACTTGCGAAATTGAAATCCTAGTAGCGCGGTCCGACGCCAAATCCAACACCGACGCCGCCCGGTCCGACGCCGATACCGACGCTCGGGCCGTCATTGTAATAGCCGCGGCGTTCAATGTATCGCTCGCGCGGAGCGTAATAATTGTAGCTGTCGCCGTATTCGCGCTCAACGACGACGCGACGGCCGCCACGGGTACGGTAGCATTGGCCAAATTCGTCGCAGACCATTCTGACATGTTCGATGCCGTTATCCGGCATCACGGTAATGCCATTCGAGAGCGGTGCGGCCGTTGCGCCGGTAGCGAACAGGGTGCCGGCGCCAATCGCGAGCACTACGATCAATTTCTTCATGACTGAACTCCTTCAGGTCGATGATCACCAACCCCATCACTTACCGAATGTTCCCGGATTTGGAATGTTCCCGGTTCCTCAATATTTGGCGCTGCGGAAATCGGAACCCGGCAGCCTCGGGCTCGTTCATCCCGAACGCAACAGGAGGAGTTCCAAATGAAAACACGTCTTCTTTTAACCACCGCCGTTGGGGTTGTCTTCGCCACCGCGGCATTTGCGCAGTCGCCAAAGGAGCCGTCGACCTCGCCGAGCCCGCAAACCCAAACGCCGCAGAAGGCACCTGACAGGTCAAGCGGCCGGACGCCGTCTTCGTCGCAGGCGCAGACGACGCCTTCCACTTCTTCCCAGTCTGGTGGAACGTCTGCTCCGGCTCAGGCGCAAACCAATGCTCCGTCGCCGTCCAACAACCAGGCCCAGCAGACGCCTGCAACCGGCAGCTCGAGCAATCAGGCGCAGCAGGCGCCGGCAAGCTCCAACACAACAGCGCAGCAGCCGCCGCAGAACACAACAGCGCAACAACCGTCACAGAACACCACCGCGCAGCAGCCCTCGCAGAGCACCACTGCGCAGCAGCCTGCCCAGTCGACCAACCCGCCTTCGAATACGGCGCAATCCTCATCGACCAACGTGAATGCGTCGGTCAATATCAACGATCAGCAGCGAACGCGGGTCACGCAATCGATCTCGCGGCTGAACGTGCAGCCGCTCACCAACGTCAACTTCTCGCTCTCGGTCGGCACCGCCGTTCCGCGTGACGTGCGGCTGCAGACACTCCCTGCGGACGTCGTGGAAATCGTTCCGCAGTATCGCGGATACAGCTTCTTTGTGGTGCGCGACGAAATCGTGATCGTCGAACCGTCCACCTACCAGATCGTGACGGTTCTGCCGCGTTCGGGCGGCTCGACGGCCGCCGCTCCGGCGCGCTCGCAGTCGAAGGCCGCGTTTACCGACAAGGATCGCGACGCGGTCCGCAAGCACGTCAAGACCAGAACTGAACGTACCGAACGTCAGGCCACCGGCAGCACGGCGCAAACCACCGGCAGTAGCGCAAGGATGGTGATCCGTCGTGGCGAGCGTTTGCCGGAAGCCGTCGAAGTGGACGAGTTTCCCGAGACGGTGTATCGGGACGCGCCCGCGCTGCGCGAGTATCGGTACATTCATCGCGAAAACCGGACCTATCTCGTCGATCCGGGCGAGCGAATGGTGATCGAGGAAATCGACTGACGGCATTCGGATTGAAAGGCGGCCTTCGGGCCGCCTTTCTCACGTCGGTGCGCTCGCCGGTCAGTCTATGCCGGCGCCCAGGCCTGCACCGCCCGACGGGCGCCCAATTCGTAGAGCTGCGCCAGGGCGCGCGTCACGGCGTCGCGCAGGCGGGGGTCGTTTCCAAATTCGCCGAAGATCGAACCAATGTCGAGCAACGCAGGCGCGAGCCGATCTGCGACGGGGCCGGCTTTCTTGGCGATCGCCGCCAGTTCCGCCGCGAGGGGATCGCGCACGTCGATCGGCTGTCCGTTTTCATCGCTCGCCGTGACGTAGCGCATCCAGCCTGCGACCGCGAGCGCGTGCGTATTGATCGGCAAGCCCTGCCGCAGCCGGTCCTGCATCGTGCCGAGCAGCCGCTGTGGCAATTTCTGCGATCCGTCCATCGCGATCTGCCAGGTGCGGTGACGCAGGGCAGGGTTGGTAAAGCGCTCGAGAAGCGAGGCGCTGTATCCCGCCAGATCGGTCCCCTCCGGCATCGAAAGCGTCACGGCGGATTCTTGCATCACACCGTGGGCGAACGCCGCAAAGCGATCGTCGGTCATGGCAGCGGCAATGGTCTCATGGCCCGCGAGATAGCCGAGATAGGCCAGCGCCGAGTGGCTGGCGTTGAGCAGCCGCAGCTTCATGTGTTCGAACGGTGTCACATCAGTGACGAGCTGCACGCCGGCGCGTGCGAAATCGGGCCGGCCGGCCGGAAAATTGTCTTCGACGATCCATTGCGTGAACGGCTCTGATATCACGGGCCATGCGTCGGTCATGCCGAGTTCGGACGAGACCGCCGCGCGATCGGCGTCGGTGGTCTCGGGGACGATGCGATCGACCATCGTCGACGGGCAGGCGACGTGATCGGCGATCCACTTTCCGAGCTCCGGCGATCGCAGGTGAGCGAACTCAGTCAGGATCCGTTTCACGGTATGGCCGTTGGCCGAAAGATTGTCGCAGGAGAGAACGGTGAAGGGCGCGATATCAGCCGCGCGGCGGCGCGCCAGCGCGGCCACGATGAATCCCGGGGCCGATCGCGGTGCATCGGGGTTTGCAAGGTCGTGGACGATATCGGGATGGTCAGCGTTAAGTTCGCCGGTCTGCGGCGTGTGGCAATAGCCCTTTTCAGTAATCGTCAGCGAGACGATGCGCGTGGCGGGATCAGCCATGCGCGCGATCAATTGCGCGGGGTTGTTCCTGGCGACCTGCGTCTGCAGCACCGAGCCGATGATCCGGTGTTCAGTGCCCGCGCCGGAGCGAACGGCAAGCGCATAGAGACAATCCTGCGGGGCGAGGGCGTCGTAGGTGTCCGAACTTCGAAGGCTGGCGCCGATGATTCCCCAGTCCGTCGCGCCGTTTGCGAGCAGGTCGTCGATCACGACCGCTTGGTGCGCACGGTGAAAGGCGCCGATTCCGAGATGGACGATGCCTGATGTGACGCCTACCCGGTCGTAACCGGGGCGTCCGATATGGCTGGGGAGCCGGGCGAGGCTGGCGTTCGAGAGGCGCAAATCGGCCTCCTTTGGGTTGGAATGGCGGAATTTTCGCCATTCGCCTTGACATGGCGTACCCGTAAGGTCAATGTTTGGTCAATTGGTAAGGCCAATTTACCGATTGGCGGTTGGCTCAAGGCCAGCCGATTGGCCAAAGCCAGCCAGAAAAAGAACCGATCCGCGGGATCATTCGGGGGAAGCAGCGTGCCGTTAGAGGCAGTGGAAGCGCGACGCCTATACCGCCAGGTTGCCGATCAGCTGCGCGCCTTGATCGACAGCGGCGAATACGCCGTCGGCTCCAGGCTCCCCACCGAACGCGATATCGCCGAGCAATTGAAGGTCTCCCGTCCCACCGTGCGCGAAGCACTGATCGCGCTCGAAGTCGAAGGACGTGTTCGCATTCGTGTCGGCTCCGGAATCTATGTCAGCGACCCGGCCGCGCTGGCCGCGCCTTTGCCGGCCTCCGCAATGATCGAAGGGCCGTTCGAATTGCTGCGCGCCCGCGAATTCATCGAAGGCGCCATCGCCGAGCAAGCGGCGAGGGTGGCGAAGCCGGAAGATATCGCGCGCATCGACGCCTCGCTGCTGGCGATGGCAAACACCCAGCATCCCGGCGACGCCTCGATGATCCACGACCGCGCGTTCCATGTTGCGGTGGCGGGATGTCTGGATAACGCCGTGCTGGTTCGCGTCGTCGGCGAACTCTTTGACCAGCGGCTCAATCCCTATTTCGCCAAGCTCGCGCATTATTTCGAGAACCCGGAGTCCTGGGGCGCCGCGCTCGCCGAGCATCAGGCGATCCGCGACGCCATCGCCGCCCGCGATCCCGACGCTGCCCGCACCGCCATGCGCGAGCATCTGGCGCGTTCGCAGGAACGCTTTGCACAAAACTTTGGAGCCGAAGCCGCATCGCCTCACGCACAGGCAAGGAGCGGCTGATCACGCATTCGAACGGTTCGGCCAAAAAGGCTGAAACGGTTGAGTAACAAAAGCAAATGTAACAATGGAGGAGATTTCCGTGCTGAAGAAATTGACGATTGTATTGGCGGCTTCCGCTGCCGCGCTTGTTGCCGCCACCAGCGCCGGCATGGCGCAGACCAAACTCAAATGGGCCCACGTCTATGAGACGTCAGAGCCGTTCCACACTGCGTCGGTGTGGGCCGCGCAGGAGATCGGCAAGCGCACCAACGGCCGCTATGCGATCGACGTCTATCCGGCCTCGCAGCTCGGCAAGGAAGCCGATATCAACCAGGGCCTTTCGCTGGGCTCGGTCGACATCATCATTTCCGGCTCGAGCTTCGCGGCCAAGAGTTTCCCGCCGATCGGCGTGACCTATTATCCCTATACTTTCCGCGATGCCGATCATCTCCTGGCCTACACCAAGAGCGATGTCTTCAAGGATCTCACCAAGGGCTATGAAGACAAGACCGGCCACCGCATCGTGGCGGTGACCTATTACGGCGTGCGTCACACCTCGTCGAACCGCCCGATCAAGGCCTGCGCGGACATGAAGGGCCTCAAGATCCGCGTGCCCGACGTGCCGGCCTATCTGGCGATGCCGCGCGCCTGCGGCGCCAACACCGCGCCGATCGCTTTCGCCGAAGTCTATCTGGCGCTGCAGAACGGCACCGTCGAAGCCCAGGAAAATCCGCTCACCACCATCGAGGCGAAGAAGTTCTACGAGGTGCAGAAGCACATCGTGCTGACCGGTCACATCGTCGACCACCTCAACACGATCATTTCCGGCGGGCTCTGGAAGAAGCTCAGCGAAGAGGATCGCAAGATCTTCACCGAAGTGACCCAGGAAGCCGCTGCCAAGGCCACCGGCGAGATCAAGGTCAACGAAGCCAAGCTGGTCGATTTCTTCAAGCAGAAGGGTCTCACCGTCACCGAGGTCGACAAGGCCGCGTTCCGTGACACCGTGATCAAGACCACGAGCTTTGAAAGCTTCGACTACCGCAAGGCCGACTGGGAGCGCATCCAGGCGGTGAAGTAAGCCGACGCCTTTTGCCCCTGCCTGCCGCGTCCTTCGGCGGGCAGGGGCAAGCTATCTCGAGCGCATTTGGAAAGAGACGCCGATGTCGGCTGAAGTGCACAAGCAGATCACGGCGGAAGAGATCGCCCATACGTTCGAGGACGAGGCGCCGAAGGGCGCCGACCTCAGTCCGTATGCGTTCGAGGACTGGCTGGCGCTCGTGATCTTCTGGATCATGGCGCTGTGCGTTTTCCTGCAGTTCTTCACCCGTTACGTCCTCAACGACAGCTACGCCTGGACCGAGGAGATCGCGACCTATTGCCTGATCGGCGTGGTGTTTATCGGCTCATCGATGTGCGTGCGGCTGTCGCGGCACATCCAGGTCGACCTGGTGTTCCGTTATCTGCCGCATGCGGTGGGGCGCGCGCTCTCGACCGTGATCGATCTGATCCGGATCGCCTTCTTCGGCTATGCGATCAAGCTGGTCTGGGTCTACATCCAGATCATCGGCGAAGAGCGGATGACGACGATCAAGATTGAAAAAGGTTTTGTCTATTACGGCGTCCTGCTCGGCTTCGTGCTGATGTTCGGCCGTTCGATCCAGATCGCGATCGAAAACTGGCGGCGCGGCTATTCGATACTGGAGCGCCCCGGCGCCTTCGACGGAACGGAAGGGTAGGGCGATGCTGCTGCTGCTTGGGGCATTTCTGCTGTTGATGCTGGTCGGCCTTCCCGTTGCGCTCGCGATGGCGGTGTCGTCGCTGTTGTATATTCTCGTCACCGGCATCACGCCCGACGTGACGCTGGCGCAGCGTATGATCGCGGGCGTCGAGAGTTTTCCGCTGCTCGCGGTTCCCTTCTTCATCCTCGCCGGCAATCTGATGAACATCGCCGGCGTCACCGGGCGCATCTACAGCTTTGCGGTAGCATTGGTGGGCTGGATGCGCGGCGGCCTCGGCCACGTCAACATCGTCGGCTCGGTGATCTTTTCCGGCATGTCCGGCACCGCGATCGCGGACGCCGCAGGCCTCGGCACCATCGAAATCAAGGCGATGAAGGACCACGGCTATTCGACCGAGTTTTCGGTCGGCGTGACCGCGGCGTCCGCGACGCTTGGCCCGATCATCCCGCCGTCGCTGCCGTTCGTGATCTACGGCATGATGGCGAACGTCTCGATCGGCGCGCTGTTCCTCGGCGGCCTCATTCCGGGCGTCGTCATGACCTTGATGATGATGGCGACCGTGGCCTATTTCGCCCACAAGAACGGCTGGGGCAGCGATACGCCGTTCTCCTGGCGGCAGATCGGCTCGGCCGGGCTCGAGATCGTGGTCGTGCTGTGCTTTCCGCTCGCGGTCTGGCTGCTGGTGCTCGCCGGGCTCTCGGTCAACATGGCTGTTGGCATCGGGCTCGTGGCGCTGCTGGCGCTCGACTGGTATTTCGATTTCTCCGCCGTGATGGCGCTGATGGCGCCGGTCATCCTGATCGGCGGCATGACGCTGGGCTGGTTCACGCCGACGGAGGCTGCGGTCGCCGCCGTGATCTGGTCGCTGTTCCTGGGGCTGGTGCGCTATCGCTCGATGACGTTGCAGACGGTGGCGAAGGCGACGTTCGACACCATCGAGACCACGGCATCGGTGCTGTTCATCGTGACGGCGGCCTCGATCTTCGCCTGGCTCTTGACGGTGTCGCAGGCGGCGCAGATCCTCACCGACGCGATACTCGGGATCACCCAGAACAAATGGGTGTTCCTGCTGCTGGCGAACATCCTGATCCTGTTTGTCGGCTGCTTCATCGACACCATCGCGGCGATCACCATCCTGGTGCCGATCCTGCTGCCGATCGTCCTGAAGCTGGGCATCGACCCGATCCATTTTGGGCTGATCATGACGCTCAACCTGATGATCGGCCTGTTGCACCCCCCGCTTGGCATGGTGCTGTTCGTGCTCGCCCGCGTCGCAAAGCTCTCGGTCGAGCGCACGACGATGGCGATCCTCCCCTGGCTGGTGCCGCTGCTGCTGGCGCTCGTCGCCATCACCTACATCCCGGAGCTGACGCTCTGGCTGCCGAAATATATGGGACTTGCTAAGTGATAGGACTTGCAAAATGACATCGAAGGCTTTGGCTGCAACACTGTTCGGCCCCGAGGATCTGCGCATGGTCGAGCGGCCGCTCGATCCATTGGCGTCAGGCATGGTGCGGATTCGTTTCGGCGCCGGCGGCATTTGCGGCTCCGACATGCATTACTACCGCCATGCCCGCACCGGCGATTTCGTCGTCACCTCGCCATTGGTACTCGGCCATGAGATCGCGGGCGAGGTCGTCGAGATCTCGGGCAGCGCGCCCGGCCTGAAGATCGGCGATCGCGTCGCCGTCAATCCATCGCGCTGGTGCGGCCACTGCACACCGTGCCGCGAGGGCCGGCTGAACCTGTGCGAGAACATCTTCTTCATGGGCTCGGCTTCCAAGACGCCGCACATGCAGGGCGGGTTTTCCAGCCTGTTCGACGCCGTTCCCGCGCAGTGCGTCAAAATTCCGGACCATGTGACGTACCAGGCGGCGGCGCTGGCCGAGCCGCTCGCGGTCTGCCTGCACGCGGTCGCCCGCGCCGGTGATGTCAGTGGAAAACGCGCGGTGCTATTCGGCTCGGGCCCCATTGGCCTGTTGACGATGCTGGCCGCGCGCCGGGCTGGCATTGCCGAAGTGACCGTCGTCGATATCGCCGCCGCGCCGTTGGCGTTTGCCACGCGGCTCGGCGCCAACCATGTCATCGACATCTCCAAAGGCGATGAAGCCCTGAAGGCGGTGGCGCCGTACGATGTGGCGTTTGAAGTTTCCGGCACGGCGGCCGGCCTTGCCAGCGCGATCGGCGCGGTCAGGCGCGGCGGCGTCGTCGTCCAGATCGGCAATCTGCCGGGCGGGCAAATTCCAACGCCGGCGAACGCTGTCATGGCCAAGGAGATCGATCTGCGCGGCTCGTTCCGCTTCGGGCCGGAATTCATGACCGCGGTCGAACTGATTTCCGACGGCAGCGTCGATGTGCTGTCGCTGGTGACCGCCGAGCGTCCGCTCTCGGTCGCACCCGATGCGGTTCGTCTCGCGCTGGACCGCTCGCAAAGCGTCAAGGTCGTGCTGACGGCGCAGTGACCGGAAGATATTCAGGAGATTTTCATGATGCTGCAGGGATGGCGGTGGTACGGGCCTGATGATCCGGTGTCGCTCGACGATATCCGCCAGGCCGGCGCCACCGATGTGGTCACCGCGCTGCATCAGGTGCCGATCGGCGAAGCCTGGACGCGATCAGGCGTCCAGGAACGCAAGCACATCATCGAGAAAAGCCAGCCCGGCCGTTCGCAGCTGACCTGGTCGGTGGTGGAATCGATTCCGATCCCCGACGACGTCAAGCGCCTCGGCGGCAAGGCGACACGCTCGATCGAGGCCTGGATCGCCAGCCTGGAGGCGGTGGCATCGGCCGGCATCAAGATCATCTGCTACAATTTCATGCCTGTCGTGGACTGGTGCCGCACCGATCTGGAATGGGAGCTGCCGAACGGCGCCAAGGCGATGCGCTTCGACCAGGAGCGGTTCGCGGCGTTCGATCTGCACATTTTGCAGCGCCCGGAAGCGGCGGCGGAATATTCGGAAGCCGCCCGCGCCCGTGCCAAGCAGCTTCACGCCGGGATGACGCAGGCCGATATCGACGTCCTCGTCACCAACATCGCCAGCGCCTTGCCGGGGTCGACCACCGATCCCCTGACCATTCCGCAGTTCCGCGACCGCCTGCAGCAATATAGTGGCATCAATTCCGCCGTCCTGCGCCAGCATCTGATCGAGTTTCTCGCGCGCGTCACGCCCGTTGCCGAGCAGCTCGGCGTGACGCTGACGCTGCATCCCGACGATCCGCCGCGGCCGCTGTTCGGCCTGCCGCGCATCGCCTCGTCGGCGGAAGACTACCAGGTGCTGTTCGACGCGGTGCCGTCCAAGGCGAACGGCATCTGCTTCTGCACCGGCTCGCTCGGCGTACGTGCGCAGAACGATCTGCCGGCGATCGCAAAGCAATTCGCGCCGCGGATCGGCTTTGCGCATCTGCGCGCGACCAAGCGCGAAGCCGACGGCCTGTCGTTCTTCGAATCCGATCATCTCGACGGCGACGTCGATATGATCGCGGTTCTCAAGGCGCTGCTGACCGAAAACCGCAAACGTTCGGCAGGTGAAAAAATCATATTCCGGCCGGACCACGGCCATCGCATGCTCGACGATCTCGCCGAGACCAAGCGCACCAATCCCGGCTACACCGCGATCGGCCGGCTGCGTGGGCTGGCGGAACTGCGCGGCGCCATCCGCGCCATCGAGCACGCCGGCTGATCGCCCGGAATCATCGCGCGATCAAGCGGTTCCCGCCTGACCGATCTCAACTCCTGATTGGCCTGACACAAACCCTCTATCCCGGCTCGACGGTTGCGGCGATCGTTCTCCGCAAGCCGTGGCCTGCTTTTGGCCGGCGTACGGGCTGGCGCCGTGCGACGGGTCAGGCCATGTTAGGCGGGATGGACCGGAGCGCGTGACGGGGATGGAAGCTTTGCGGTGCGGTAGCCTGTATGCTCGGCCCGCCATCGGGCGTGGCAGATGAAGGGCGCTGGCAAAACCAAAATCGGCCTGCGCAAGGCCGCTGCGGCGACGCAGTTCGATTGCGCGACGGCGTTCCAGAAAATCGCACAGGACTGTGTCGGCAAGGTCAGGCTGCATCACAGCAGCGCCTGCGCAGGCGATGCCGAAGCCGTGCATCAGATTCGTGTCGCCATTACCCAGCTGCGGTCCGCCGTGTTCTTCTTTGCTTCGATTGTGGTCGATGCGGAATGGCGGCGCCTGAAGAAGGAGCTTGCATGGCTGAACGGCTCGCTCGGCGCCGCGCGCGACAGCGACGTGGTCGTGGAATATGCACGCCGCAAACGGTACCGGGACTGGGCGCAACGCATGATCGGCGAGGATCTCGAGGCGCATCAGACGCGCGATCATCGCCGGATGGTTCACTGCCTGCGTTCGGCGCGATTTCATGACCTGATCGAGGCGATGTCCAGCTGGATCGGGAGTGGGTCATGGCTGCCGCGTTGGGAGCGGATGCTGCGCCGCAAGTCCGCAAGGCCGCTGAAGGCCTATTGCAAGCGCGAGCTCAATCGCTGGCGCCGGCAACTGATCCGAAAAGGCCGGCGGCTCAAAGCCCTCGGCGCATCGGCTCGTCACCGGCTGCGGATCAGGGCGAAGCGCTTTCGCTACATGCTGGAGGCGCTGACGGGCATAGTCCCGGTGTTCGGCCATGGCGAATTCCGTCACGTCCACAAGCCGGCGAAACAGCTGCAACGCACGCTCGGCGATCTTCGCGATCTCAAGCGCTTCGCCAGGCCCGGACTGTCGGCTGAAGGCGATAATCCAGGCCAACGCCGGCCACCGGGCTATCGCCGGCAACGGCAAAAGTTGCGAAGCGCCGCGATATCGGCCTATCGCGGTCTCAAGGAAGCAGGGGCATGCTGACGCACGCTTGATCGTCGGCTATGATGCCTTAAGTCCCAATCGGTTTACCCGCGATGCCCGACGGCTCCGCCTCCGCTCATCTTTATCGTCCGAAACTCGCTACCGTGCTGGCCGAGGGATACCATCTTGGCCACTTCCGCCGGGATATGCTGGCGGCGCTGACGGTTGCGATCGTGGCGCTGCCGCTGTCGATGGCGATCGCCGTCGCCTCGGGGGTTTCGCCCGAGCGGGGATTATATGCCGCCGTCATCGGCGGCTTTTTAGTCTCGGCGCTGGGGGGCAGCCGCTTTCAGATTGGCGGCCCGGCCGGCGCGTTCATCGTGCTGGTCGCGGCCACCGTCAGCAAATTCGGCCTGGAAGGCCTGTTGCTGACCGTCTTCCTCTCCGGGTTCATGCTGACCCTGATCGGCCTGCTGCGGCTTGGCGTGCTCATTCGCTACATTCCGCACGCCGTGACCGTCGGCTTCACCTGCGGCATCGCGGTGACGATCTTTGCCAGCCAGCTGCGCGATCTCGGCGGCCTGAAATTAGCCGGTGTAGAACCCGGACCGTTGCTGCCCAAGCTTGCGGCACTGGGTCAGGCGCTGCCGACCATCAGCCCGGCCGCACTTGCGGTCGGCATCGGCTCGATCGCCTTGATTTTCCTGCTGCGGCTGATAGCGCCGAACTGGCCGGGCATGCTGATCGCGGTGACGCTGGCCTCGGTGGCGGCATGGCTGTTCGGCTTGCCGGTCGAGACCATCGGCAGCCGCTTTGGCCAACTGCCGGACGGATTGCCGGGACCCCGGTTGCCATCGATCTCGTATGCGTCCGTGGTCGAGGTGTTGCCGGCCGCGCTCTCCTTCACGCTGCTCGGCGCGGTCGAGAGCCTGCTCTCGGCCAAGGTCGCCGATGGCATGACGGGGCGCAAGCACCGCTACAATATGGAAGTCGTGGCACAGGGTGTCGCCAACGTCGCCTCCGCACTGTTCGGCGGCATCAGCGTCACCGGGACGATCGCGCGCACGGCCACCAATATTCGCGCCGGTGCGGTCAGCCCGGTGTCCGGCATGATGCATGCGCTGTTCGTGCTTGTGTTCATGGTGGTCGCGGCGCCGCTGGCCAGCTTCATCCCGCTGTCGGCGCTGGCGGGCGTGCTTGTCGTGGTGTGCTGGAACATGGCGGAGAAGGAAGAATTCCTTGATCTGCTGCACGACTGGCGCGGCGCCGGCGTGCTGCTCGCCACTTTCGGACTCACGCTGATCGAGGATCTTACGGTCGGCATCATCGCCGGCTGTGCGCTGGCGGCGGCGTTCGCCATTTTCGACCGCGCCAGGCGGCAAGACCCCTCCTCCTGAGTAAAGCAAGGAAGCTGCCGTGCACATCCTTCGTCCAATGTTTGCCTGGGACCGCGACGGCGCGCTGGAGTTTGCCGCCTCGCGTGGATTTGGTGCGATGGTTGCGAGCGGCGGCGCCGGCCCGATCAGTTCGCATGTGCCGTTCAGGATCGACCGGACGGGCGATGCCGTCACGGTGCAGTTTCACCTCACCGCACGAAACAAGCTGGCCGAACTCGCCGATGGAAAGACCCCGTTCCTTCTGATTGTCTGGGGCCCGGACGCCTATGTTTCCAACGACTGGTATGCGACGCCGGATCACGTCTCGACCTGGCTCTATGAGGCCGTGCATCTTTCCGGTCCGGTGCGTCGGCTTTCGATGGAAAGCAATCGCAGCCATGGCGACGTGCTACTGTCGACCTTCGAGGAGCGGTTGACACCGAAGCAGCCATGGTCGCTGTCGAGCATGGAGGCGACCAAGCGCGAGTCGATGCTGCAATCGATCGTCGTGCTCGAAATGGACGTGAAGCAGGTGGAAGGGCAGCGCAAGCTGAACCAGCACAAGTCAGATGAGGATTACGCCTCGATCACGCGGCATCTTTCGCAGTCGGAGGACGCCGACGCCCGCGAACTTGCGGCCAAGCTGAAGGCGCTTCGTCCCCATCTCGAATATTAGCCGTCCGGCCACGGCTGGCGGCTGCGCTGGATCGGCGTTAATGTCTCCCGAGAAAAAAGGGAGCAGGCCGATGTGGCAGCGGGCGTTCTATCACGAGGGCATGAGCGAACTGCAGGACCGGTTCGACGGGCGGCGTGTGGCCGAGGCGATCGAGCGGCACCGCAAGCATTACGAATTCTGGGACGACGAGAAGGCGCTGATCGAGAGTTCGCCGTTCTTCTTCATCGGCACTTCCTTTGCGGATTATGTCGACTGCAGCATCAAGTCGGGAGATCCCGGCTTCGTGAAAGTCGTTGGCCCGAACATCATCGAATACCCGGAGTATGACGGCAATTCGATGTACCGCACGCTCGGCAACCTGTCGAAGAATCCGAATGTCGGGCTGTTGTTCGTGCGCTTCGACGGCAAGAGCCGGCGCATGCGCATCAACGGCCGCGCCGAGATCCTCGATGACGCGGCGGCGATCGGCCGGCATTACGGCGCGCAGCTCGTGGTGCGGATCGAGTGCGAAATCTATCCGAACTGCCCGCGCTATGTGCCTGACCTCGCCGGCGCCAGTCCGTCGCCCGGCAATACGTCGCCCTATGTTCCCCGCGAAGGCGAGGGGCCACCGCCGCCGCCGGAATGGAAGGGCCGCGATTACATCCGCGACATCCTGCCCGCCGGCGATCCGCATGCGGAGGTCGTCAAGACGGGTCCGCGTGAGAGCTGAACGTTTGCGCTAAGGCCGCGGCCGGTCGGCGGCCGACACCGTCACGTCAGGGCCAGGCTTGATGGGCCCGCTGATATACTTGTGGGAGTCGAGCGGATCGCACGTGACCGTGCGTGTCTTGTCGATTTCCTCGCCGACTGTTTTCGTCATCGGCGCGAAGCTGCCGTCTTCTGTCTTCAGGATGATCGGTTCCCCCTGCAGGCAGAAATCGGGGAATGCAATGCCGTGTCCGTCCTGACCTGCGAATTTTCCGACCAGTAGTTGGGATGCCTGCATTCTGGCGGCCGCCGATGCCCGCATCGGGCGTTTCGGATCGAACGGGCGATAGCAGGGGTAATCAGGAAGCGATTGGAACTTGTACTTTACCGTGCAGGCCGCCCCGCTGGTCTTCACGAATGGCGCGTCGGAGGGGCCGTCCGCAGCGCGCTCGAATACCAGCGTTTCCAGACTCAATGATTCGGCATTGGGACTGGCAGATTCGCCCGCAATTTCTGCTCGCGAAAAAACAAGTTTGGTTTTTGGGAGCCTCTCGCGCGTTTCGAGCACTAGGACAGGTCGCGAGGCCCAGGACCGGTGCAGGTTTACGTCACTTCCATTCATCATGAGCTTCACATCGCCGACGGCAGGGCTTTCTTTCTCAAAATCAATCATGCGGACACCGACCCCTTCCATCGAAGACTCCAGACTGAGGAAGCGGAGATCGTCTCGTTTACGCGTGATCGGCATCATCGGATCAAAACGGTCGTCGATGTCAAACTTCACCGTCTTCCTGATTCTTGATCCCGAAGCCTTTTTTTCCTGGGAGTGCGCGGTGACATCGATTACCAGCATGGTTCCTTTAGACGAGTATTTGACGCCCAGTGCATTCTGGAGAAGCCTGACCGGCAGCAATGCCGGTGATGGTGCAATATCACGCGCGAACAGGATTTGCTGCCCTGGACGGATGACTGCAAAGTTCTGAAAGGCGCCGAGGCCGGCGCCGCCGGAAACTTCCGGTCCGGAGAGGAGAATGCAATCGGCCTGGTCGTCGTTCTTTACCGTTTCTCGCTCGACCTTCCTGGACGCGGACCGCAGGCAGAAGCTCAGGCTGC
The DNA here is from genome assembly GCF_018130085.1 of Bradyrhizobium sp. AUGA SZCCT0169. Lineage (NCBI taxonomy): Bacteria > Pseudomonadati > Pseudomonadota > Alphaproteobacteria > Hyphomicrobiales > Nitrobacteraceae > Bradyrhizobium > Bradyrhizobium sp. AUGA SZCCT0169. The sequence goes on from NZ_JAFCMC010000048.1 coordinate 37,009, forward strand.
GATCATCTTCCCGCTTCGCGCTGATTGCGGCTGCAAAAATGCCATTTGCACTTGGTATCTCCATTGGAAGTGGTGAGCTCGCATACATATCGACCTCAACCATGGTAAGTTGGGAACCCGCCTCCTCGGAGCAGAGGTCACGCTTTGGCAATGTGTGGGTCAACAACTTCGCGGCATCCGCCAGGACCAGGCAGGAGATGGTGTCTCCCGGATTGTTCCGCGTCACCCAGATGAGATGATTCTTGCCCGCACCATCGACCAGCAGATGCGGTGCGGCGTGATGACGTCGCGGCGGCAGCCAAACCGGATTGGTGTTGGATAGGATTTGATCTTCGCGCTTGAGCAAGGCGTCGGGAAGCCGCTCGATCCCGACCGATCGGAGTTCCGCGCTGACGTCGCTGCGTCGTTCGGTGGTTTGAAAGACCGGTACGTCCTTGCAGGTGACGCAGGTCACCGTAAGGTTTGATCGCTTGTTCTCGAATGTCAGAATGACTTGATCGGGCTCGTCGTGGTACTTCTCCCGATCGATGGATTTAAAGGGATGATCGACCACCCGGCTGACCAGGAATCCGCTGGACCGCCAGGGATCCGAATCGAATTCGAAGTAGGTCGACCGGTCCCAGGCGCGATAGGCGTCGGCGCCGCCAATGCTCACGCCCGCCAGAACCATTTTTGAATCGGTCTCGCAGCGTGCCGCCTGATCCGCATCGTCGCCGTTCCGGATATAGAGGCAGAGCCGGAAAGCCGCATTCTGCATGATGCGATCGCAGTCGTTCTGGTTATAGCCGTAGGTAGCCAGGCCATGGCGATAGCAAAGATCGTGAAACACGCACGCCTGCCGGAACCGTTGCAACACGAGATGGCGTCTGCCTTTATCGTCTGCGCGATGGTCGAAGAAAATGTTGGTCAGGGCAGGGAGGCTGCAGTTCAATCCTTCGCCGCTGCCGCCGATGGTGCTGACGACGTCAGGGCCGGATTGGAAGGAAGCAACGGTGGGTGGCATCTCGCTGTCGGAAACGTCATCGACGTTCTTGTAGATGGAGTTGACCATCGTCTGGTGAAGGAAAATCATGTCAACGAGGACGACCAGCACCGGAAGCAGAAGTGCCGCAACGCAGGCGAGCAATAATCCAACTCCAAAACGCTTCGACACAAAACGCTTCGACATGAGATCCCCCGCGCGCAAGGAGCGAGAAACGGCCGGACAGGCGTTTGGCTTCAAGCGCGATGTCCGTTCAGAACGCCGTTCGCGACTTCGCAAAATAAGAGACGTATATCGGTGGAGAGATGACAACCATAGGTTAGTGGATTGTCAAGCGCGTGGCTTCACAAGGTATCGCAGCCCGGCGGTTGCAATTTCGTGATCAGGGCCCGCGCTGGATCGTTGCGCCCTAGAGCTTTGGTTCTGATTGAATCAGAACCAAAGCTCTAGATTCTTGTCTTGACGCGTTTTCTTCACGCGAACCGGTATCCACTGCGCTTGAAAACGCTCTAATCCCGCGCGGCCGGCTTGGTCGCAAATTGAGGAAACTTGTCGGCGACGATGGGGCCGTCGGTGCGCCAGGAATAGCAGCCGCCGATGAAGAACGGCCGCTTGCCGGAGTTCTGCTGGGTTTCCAGCGAGCCGCGCCCTTCCGGAGCGTCGCCGTGCGACATGGTCTGAAACAGCGTGGTCACCGCCGGGCCCAATAGCTCCGACAGATGGGTGCAGCCCTCGAGCCGGCCGATCTTGCGGCGGACCACCTCGCGCCAGCCCTTGCCGATGCTCTCGCCGACCAGCCGCTGCAGGATCGGCTCGACGTCGATGCAGGTGGGATAGGGTGTCGCCTGCATGGTGGCTTCGGCCTCGTGGATTTTCATGGTGTCGTCGATCGCCAGCCGCAGGCGGATATCGTGCACGGGATCGCCGGGCTTCAGTTCCTCGCGATAGCGGTCGGCGGCTTGCGTGAACGGCTTTGTGTCGACCAGCCGCGCCTCGACTTCCCAGAGCCCGTCGTCCCTGATGTAGCCGTTGCATTCGACCGTTCGCGTATGCATCAGGCGACGCCCGGTTCCGTCGGCGGCCTTGTGTTGGGGCATGTTGCTGTCCTCAGGCGAATTTGACGATCATTTTGCCGAGCGCGGATCGCGACTGCATGGTCTTGAACGCTACGCGAAAATTCTCGAACGGCACGACCTTGCCGACCACGGGACTCAACTGGCCCGAGGCGAGCCAGTCGAACAACTGTGCGATCAGGCGGGTATGCGTTTCCGGCTCGCGCTTCTGGATCTGCGCGAGGTCGACGCCGAGCAGGGCGCCGCCCTTGAGCAGCGGAAGGTTGAAGGCCAGCGCCGGAATGGTGCCGGAGGCGAACCCGACCACGAGGTGCCGCCCGCGCCAGGCGATCGAGCGAAACGCCTGCAGCGCCACCTCGCCTCCAACCGGGTCGAAAATAACATCCGGGCCGTTGCCGCCGGTCAGCGTCTTCAGGGTCTCGCGCCAGTCCGCCTTGGTGTAGTCGATGGTTTCATCGGCGCCGTAACCTTTGGCGAATTGGCGTTTCTCCGGTGTCGAGGCCGCGGCGATGACCTTCGCGCCCATCAGCTTGCCGAGTTGTACCGCCGCGATGCCGACGCCGCCCGCGGCGCCCAGCACCAGCAGCGTTTCGCCCTTGCGCAGTTCGGCGCGCGCATCCAGCGCGTAAAGTCCGGTCAGGTAATTCGCCTGAAAAGACGCTCCGGCCTCGAAGGCAATTTTTGGCGGCAAATGCTTCAGCGCCGCTGACGGCACGCAGATGTATTCGGCGAGCGCGCCGGATCTGACCATGCCGACCACGGGCATGCCCGGCTTGAACGCGGCGACGTCGCCTGCGGCACCATCGACCACACCGGCGAATTCCGTGCCCGGCACGAACGGCAGCGGGTCCTTGGTCTGATACAGCCCTTGCACCTTCAAGCCGTCGACGAAGCCGATGGCGGCCGCGCCGATCCTGACGCGGACACCGCCGGGCGGGATATCCGGCATCGCCATCTCCTTGATGGAGATGCCGTCAATCGAATCGTAATTCTCGACCACCACGGCTTTCATGCAATTGGTCCCAAGGTCTTTCCTGGCGCCGTGCTGTGACCCGGCCTGTTGATGTGTTTGCAGATTCTGGGGGCCAACGCTACTCGGCCGCCTCGGCCTGCCGGTCGATCGCTTCTGAACCGGCCTTGATCAATGGAATGAGGTCGCGGCCGATCGCCATCGTGTCGTGCGGATTTTCGAATCCGCGCAGCAGGAACGAATGGATGCCGAGCCGGTAATATTCCAGCACCGCAGCCGCGATCTGTTCCGGCGTTCCCACCAGGCAGGACGTATTGCCGGGCGCACCGGTGGCGCGCGCGATCCCCATCCATAACCGTTCGTCATGAACGTCGGCCCGTGCGGCGTAGCCCAGCAAGCGTTCGGCGGAATGATTGGTTGCTTGCGGCGCTTCGCCGGTCTTGCGCTCGACGTCCGCCAGCAGCGCGTGCGCCTTGTCCCAGGCTGCGCCCTCGGTGTCCGCCATGATCGGACGCAACGACATGTTGAAGCCGACCCGGCGCCCGAACGCGGCCGCGCGACGGCGGAAATCGTCGACGCGGGCACGGGTCTCGGCGAGCGGCTCGCCGAAGATCGCGAACACGTCGCAATGCGCAGCGCCCATTTCCAGCGCGCCTTCCGAGGAGCCGCCGAAGAACAGACGGGGATAGGGCTGCTGAAACGGTTTGATATCGCTGTACGCGCCCTCGATGCGATAGAATTCGCCCTTGTGGTCGAACGGGCCGTCGCTGGTCCAGATCCGCCGCATGATATCGAGATATTCGCCGGCGCGGCGGTAGCGGTCGTTCTTGGGAAGGAAATCGCCTTCGCTGGCCTGGTCCTGGTCGCTGGTGCCGGCGATCACGTGCAGCGACATCCGTCCCTGCGTCAGCTGGTCGAAGGTCGCGATCTGCCGTGCCGCCAGCGCCGGTGCCACCGAACCCGGGCGATGCGCGATCAGGAATTTTATTCGCTCGGTATGATCGGCCGCATAAAGCGCGATCGCAAAACCTTCGGCGGCCGAGGCGTAATATCCGACCAGCACGGAATCATAGTTCCACTGCTCATGCAGGCGGGTAAAATCGATCACCCATTGGCGCGATATCTGGCCCTTGATCAGGTGAACTGCGACGCCCTCCTGCTGGGTGCCGATCATACCGATGATTTTCGCTGGCATGGCTGTTTCCCCGGGGTATTTGTCCTTTGCCTGAATGAAACGCGCAACAACAGGGGAAATCAAGCGCTTCGCGGGCCGGAAGCTGTGTCAGCCTTGCAACCATGCCATCAGGAAATGACGCCGCCAGGGCATCGCCGTTGCTGGGGGCAATGCCATGACTTATGAGAGGGAACAGGGGCACTTCGCGTGGTGAAGTATCAGCATGGACAAGCATACGCTTCGCAGCGGCGCGATTGAGGCGACCATCAAGGCCGATGGCGCCGAACTGTGCTCGCTCCGAAATGAAGGGATCGAGCTGCTTTGGCAGGCGGGGCCGGCATGGCCGCGCCACTCGCCGTTGCTGTTTCCGATCGTCGGCCGCCTCAAGAACGATCAACTGCAGCATCGGGGCAAAACCTATCCGATGACCCAGCATGGTTTTGCGCGGGATGTCAGGTTCGAGTGGGTGGAACAGGGGGCCTCGTCGTGCAGGCTGGTGCTTGTCGATAGCGAGGCGACGCGCGCCCGCTATCCCTTTGCGTTCCGGCTCGAGGTTACCTACAGCGTTGAAAATGCCGGCCTGAAAGTGGCGTTCGACATCATCAATACCGGCGATGAGACCTTGCCGGCTTCGATCGGCGCCCATCCGGCGTTCAACTGGCCGTTGCTGCCCGGATTGGAAAAGGAAGCCTACGCGCTCACCTTCTCGGACGAAGAGCCGGCGCCGATCCGCAGGCTGGCAGATGGCCTGATGCGCGCCGAGGCGGAGCCGTCGCCGGTTCGCGGCAACAGCCTCCCCCTCTCGGAGCGGCTGTTCGAAGACGATGCGGTTATCATCGATCGGCTCGCGAGCGGTTCGGTTCGCTATGCAGCCGATCGTGGGCCTTCGATCGAGATGTCCTGGGAAGGATTTTCCGAACTCGGCGTCTGGTCGAAACCATCAGGCGCGGCGTTTCTCTGCATCGAGCCCTGGCATGGATTCGCCAGCCCGTCGGAGTTCGACGGCGAATTCACTGGCAAGCCCGGATTGATGCAGATTGCGCCGGGCGAGAAGCGGAGCCTGTGCTACCGGATACGCGCGGGTTGAGGTTGCGAGCGCCAACCGACGGCATTTTCGGCTGATTTTATCGGCAGCCGCCCCACAAACCGCATTTTCTGGCTTGAATGGTCCTTGCTTCCGCTTTTCCCGGCTGCAATGGATACGGCTGAACCCTGTCCGCACCCAAGAGAAGAGATCGATGAGCCAACTAATTGTCCGCGCCGGCGACTTCACCTTTGAGGCCCGTTTTGAAGAGCAACTGGCGCCCAAGACGGTTGCCGCCTTTCGCAAGGCGATGCCGTTCGAGAGCCAGGCGATCCATGTCCGCTGGAGCGGCGAGGGGGTCTGGATGCCGCTCGGCGATCTTGATTTCGGCGTCTCCTACGAGAACCACACCAGCTATCCCGCGCCGGGCCAGATCATCCTCTATCCCGGCGGCATCAGCGAGACCGAAATCCTGCTCGCCTATGGCGGCGTGCATTTCGCCAGCAAGATGGGCCAGCTCGCCGGCAACCACTTCATCACCCTGACCTCGGGGCTGGAGAACCTCACCGCGTTCGGCAAGACCGTGCTGTGGAAGGGTGCACAGAAGATCCGCTTCGAGGAAATCTAGGTGACGGGCTACCCCCGCGACCTCCGCGGCTATGGCCGCAATCCGCCCGATCCGCGCTGGCCGGGCAATGCGCGGATCGCCGTGCAGTTCGTGGTGAATTTCGAAGAGGGCGGCGAGAACAACATCCTGCACGGCGACCGCGCCTCCGAGGCGTTCCTGTCGGATGTGCTGGGCGCGCAGCCCTGGCCCGGCAAACGCCACGCCAACATCGAATCGATGTTCGAATATGGCTCGCGCGCCGGCTTCTGGCGGCTGTGGCGGATGTTCACCGAGCGCAAGATGCCGGCCACCGTGTTCGGCGTCGCGACTGCGCTGAAGCGCAATCCCGACGTGGTCGCTGCCATGAAGGAGGCCGGCTGGGACATCGCCAGCCACAGCCTGAAATGGATCGAACACAAGGACATGTCGGAGGCGGAGGAGCGGGCGGAGATCGCCGAGGCGATCCGTGTTCATACCGAGGCGACCGGCGAGCGTCCGCTCGGCTGGTACACCGGGCGTTCCTCAATCAATACGCTGCGGCTTCTGATGGAGGCTGGCGGCCTGCTCTACCTCAGCGATTCCTATGCCGATGACCTGCCATACTGGATCAAGGCAGGCGGATTGCAGCCGCATCTGGTGATCCCCTACACCCTCGACGCCAACGACATGCGCTTTGTGAACCCGCAAGGCTTTGGCGGCGGCGATGAGTTCTTCACCTACCTGAAGGACAGTTTCGACGTGCTCTATGCCGAGGGCGCGACCTCGCCGAAGATGATGTCGGTCGGCCTGCATTGCCGTGTCGTCGGCCGCCCCGGCCGCGCCGCATCGCTGATGCGCTTTCTCGATTACGTCATGAAGCATGACGCCGTCTGGGTACCGACGCGGTTGCAGATCGCGCAGCATTTTCACGCCAATCTCGGTCATCTCGCCGAAAGCGCAGCTGATATCGGATAGGCCAGCGGTCCTGGCCGCGACCGGCAGTCGCATATGGGATATGCCGTCTTCAATCGCGTCGCGCGCGAATGTGAATTGACTGCCGGCGGTATGGCTTGTCTGGTTCGACGGGTTGATGCTGTGACGTCAATCCCGAAGGAGGTCCCGATGCGCACTCCGGCTTTGATGATATTGACGGCGGTCACCGTTTTGACGTCTGCTCCGGCTTCGGCCCAGACCTATGGCGGCAATTATCCGGTCTGCATCCAGAACTACCGCTGGGGAGGAAGCGACATCGATTGCCGCTTTACCTCGATGGGGCAGTGCGCCGCGTCGGCATCGGGCCGCGCCGCCCAGTGCCTCGTCAATCCATATTATGCGAATGCGCAAATGCCCCGTGGGTCGTCGCGTCGCGCGTATTGATTGATCGCGCCGCTGTTTACTGCAACGGACGGCGCCGATTGCTTTGGGGGCTGGCTGAAGGCACGGCGCCTCCCAGTCCGGCGTTGGCTCTGTTTATCGCATAGAGCGCGGCGGCAGCGTCGCCGGGCTGCTCCCGCGCCAGTCTGCCTGCAGGCGTGAGCACGCCGCCATTCAGCACATCCCGGTCCGGATTCTGTGCCGCATAAGCCGCCGGCTCCTGCGCAAGCGCGGACGTGGCAAGTATGGCCGAGACCAGCGCGCCCGCGACGAGCGCCTTGAGCCGTGTCATGATCGTTCTCCTGCGGAGTGCTGCCTTCGCGGCGCTCTTTTCCGGACTTTTCCGGGTAAGGCCCATCTAGGCATTGCCGCGGGGAATGCGTGGTCCAGCAGATCACACTTCCGCGAATGCGGTCGGGCGGTTAATGCCCAGCCATATGCCGCCCGATCTCGGTGAGATCGGCCTCGCTGGCGCGGGCTTCATGGACGAACTGGCCGTGGAACATCACCACCAGACGATCCGACAGTTCCAAGAGTTCGTCGAGGTCCTCGCTGACCAATAGCACCGCGGCGCCGCGGTTACGCGCCGCCATGATCTCGGCATGGATCTGGGCGACCGCGGCGAAATCGAGCCCGAAGCAGGGATTGGCGGCGATCAGCACCTCGACCTCGCCGCCGAGTTCGCGCGCCAGCACCGCGCGCTGCACGTTGCCGCCCGACAGCGCCGCGATCGGCGTATCCGGCGAGCGGGTCTTGATCTTGTACAGCCCGATCTTGCGCTCGGCATCCTTGCGGAACGCGGAGCGATTGAGCCACCAGCCTTTGCTGGCGAACGGCGCGCGGTCGAATTCGCGGAACGCGATATTGTCGGCAACGCTCATGCCGCCGACGCAGGCGTTCTTCAAGGGCTCTTCCGGGAGCAGTGACATCTTGTGCCGGCGCATCTCCTCGCGGCTCGCCGAATAGAGATCGCCGCGAACGCGAACCTCGCCGCTCTCGGCCTCGCGCTGGCCGGCAAGCACTTCCACGAGTTGCCGCTGGCCGTTACCGGAGACGCCGGCGATGCCGACGATCTCGCCGCCGCGCACGGTGAGCGAGACATTTTCGACCGCGACCGCGCCGGCATCGTCGATCGCGCAAAGCTTGCTCAGCTCCAGCCGCGCCTCGCCCAATTGTCCGACGCGCGGCGGCTGCACCGTCAGTTCTTCGGCGCCGATCATCATCCGCGCCATGCTGTCCGGCGTCAGATCGGCGACCTTGCCGTTGCCGGCGAGCTTGCCGCGGCGCAGGATCGTCACCTCGTCGGCGAACGCCATCACCTCGCGGAATTTATGCGTGATCATCAGGATGGTCAGGCCGCCATTCACGACCATGTCGCGCAGCATGCCCAGCACCTCGTCGGCCTCGCCCGGCGTCAGCACCGAGGTCGGCTCGTCGAGGATCAGAAAACGCCGCTTCAGATAAAGCTGCTTCAGGATTTCGCACTTTTGGCGTTCGCCGGCGGATATGTCCGATACCCTGGCGTTGAGCGGCACCTTGAACGGCATCCGCGCCAGGAACGCTTCCAGCTCCTGTTTTTCCCTGGCCCAGTTGACAACAGCAGGAACGTCATCGCGCGCCAGCACCAGATTTTCCGCAACCGTCATCGCCGGCACGAGCGTAAAATGCTGGTAGACCATGCCGAGGCCGAGCGCATGCGCATCCTTCGGGTTGGCGATCGCCTGTTCGCGGCCGCCGACCATGATGTCGCCTTCGGTCGCGTGATAGTAACCCATGATGCATTTCACGAGCGTGCTCTTTCCTGCGCCGTTCTCGCCGAGCAGCGCGTGGAACGAGCCCGGCCGCACCTTGAGTGCGACATTGTCGAGCGCAAGAAAGTCGCCGAACTTCATCGTCACCGCGACCGCGTCGACGCCGAGCGGGCCTTCGGGCAGCGGTGTCTCACCGATGATCATGAGACGGCCTTGATGAACGCGCCTGAGGTCGCGACCGCGCCGAACACGCCGCCCTGCATCTTGATCATCTTCAGCGCGTGGTCGTGATTGCTCTTGTCGGTGGCGGCGCAGCAATCCTCGATCAGCACGCATTCAAAACCGCGGTCGTTGGCTTCGCGCATTGTGGTGTGGACGCAGACGTCGGTGGTGATGCCTGTGAGAACGAGGTTCTGGATTCCGCGCAGCCGCAGCATCAGTTCGAGGTCGGTGGCGCAGAACGAACCCTTGCCGGGCTTGTCGATGATGGGCTCGCCGGGCAGCGGCGCGAGGTCGGGAATGATCTCCCAGCCGGCCTCGCCGCGCACCAGCACGCGGCCGCACGGGCCGGGATCGCCGATCCCCGCGCCGATCTGCCGCGAGCGCCACTGCTTGTTGGCGGGCAGGTCGGTGAGGTCAGGGCGATGGCCTTCACGGGTGTGGATGATGTGAAAACCCTGCGCGCGCATTACCGAAAGCAGCTTCTTGATCGGCTCGATCGGCGCGCGGGTCAGCGACAAGTCATAGCCCATCTTGTCGACATAGCCGCCGACGCCGCAGAAATCGGTCTGCATGTCGATGATGACAAGTGCGGTGTTTTGCGGGCGCAGGTCGCCATTGTAGGGCCAGGCATAGGGTTCGGATGAGATATAGCGCTCGGGCATGGCACGTCCTTATCGGGTGATGGACAGTTCGGCCGGCGCGCCGGTCAGCGTGCGCTTCGGCGAACAGGTGATGATCATGATCGCGAGCGTCAGGATGTAGGGCGCTGCGTTGAACAGGTGGTAGCCCGAGGTGACGCCGACCGATTGCAGCGCCGGTCCGAGCGCCGCGGCGCCGCCGAACGCGAGCGACGCCCACAGGCACAGCATCGGGTCCCAGCGCGCGAAGATCACCAGCGCCACGGCCGTGATGCCCTGGCCGGAGGACAGGCCCTCGTTCCAGCTGCCGGGATAGAACAGCGATAAAAACGAGCCGCCGATCCCGGACAGGAAGCCGCCGACCATCGTGGCGCGCAGCCGGATCGCCAGCACGGAATAGCCCATGGCGCGGGCGGCGTCCGAACTCTCGCCGGCGGTGCGGATGAGCAAGCCCCAGCGCGTGGTCTTGAACGCCCAGTATAATATCGGCGCCAGCGCAAGGCCGATCAGGAACAGCACGTTGATCCGTAAGGCGGCGCGCACCTGCGGCACGTCGCTCCACCAGCCGAAATCGATCGCCGGTAATCGTGCCGCGGTCGGTTCGATCAACGGCTTGCCGAGATAAAATGCAAGACCGGTCCCGAACAGCATCAGCGCGATGCCGACCGCGATGTCGTTGACCCGCGGCAGCGAGCAGATGCCGGCATGCAGCGCGCCCAGCATCGCGCCGGCGATGCCGGCGGCGAGCACGCCGAGCCAAGGCGAGCCTGAGAGATAGGAAATGCCGTAAGCGCTCATCGCGCCCATCACCAGCGTGCCTTCGAGACCGAGGTTGATACGGCCGGAACGCTCGGTGATGCATTCGCCGAGACTGACGAACAGAAACGGCGTCGAGACGCGGATGGCGCCTCCGAACACGGCGAGCGGAACGGTCCAGAGTCCGAGCGATCCGTCCGACATGTCAGGATTTTCCTTTCAGGAAGCCGATCCGTCCGTACAGCGCGTCACTCGCCAGCACGAAGACGAAGATGATGCCTTGCAGAACCAGCACCGAGGCATCAGGCAATCCGAGCCGCCGCTGTAATAGCCCGCCGCTGGCGCTGATGCCGCCGAGCAGGATCGCCACGGGAATGATCGCCAGCGGATTATGCCGCGCCAGGAAGGCGATGAGGATGCCGGTGAAGCCGTAGCCGGCGGCGAGATTGGCGTTGGTGCGGCCCTGCACGGCGGCGACTTCGACCATGCCGGCAATGCCGGCGGCGCCGCCGGCGAGAAAGCAGATCGTCAGGATCAGTTTGTTGACGCCGAGGCCGACAATTTTTGCCGCGCGGATGTTGCCGCCGGCCACCCGCGCCGAGAAGCCGAATACGGTATGATAGATCAGGATGTACGACGCGAACGCCGCGACCAGGCCGAACGCCAGCCCCCAATGCACGTCGGTGCCGGGAATGCTGCCGATCATGTTGGCCGCGCCGATTTCGCGGGTCGATGGCTTGTTGAGGCTGGCGGGGTCGCGCATCGCGCCCTCGACCAGATGGTTGAGCACCGCAAGCCCGATATAGACCAGCAGCAAACTCGAGATCGTCTCGTTGACGCCACGGTATTGCCGGAGCGCGCCCGCCAGCGTGATCCAGAGACCGCCGCCGATCACGCCGGCGCACACCATCGCGGTTTGCACCACCAAGGGCGAGGCCCACGGCATCGCGAGCGCGACCGAGGTCGCCGACAGCGCGCCAATCAGCAGCGCCCCTTCGCCGCCGATGATCACCATGCCGAGTTGCGCCGGCAGCGCCGTGCACAGCGCGGTCAGGATCAGCGGCGCGGCACGCGTCAGCGTGTTCTGCCAGGAGAACCAGGTGCCGAACGCGCCCTGGTACATGTAGAAATAGAGATCGAGCGGGTTCTTGCCGAACAGCGCCACGAACAGCCCGAAGGTTGCGAGCGCGCCGACCAGCGCCGCGCCCGGGATCAGGATGTATTCGATGGTGGCGCCGTAGCGTTGGAGGAAGCCGGGATCAGCGGCCGGCGCAACGCCGACCGCCTCCACCGGATCCGCCGAACCTGTTGTCACGAAGTCGCTCCGAGCACGCCTTCCACCAGATAGTTCATCTTCTCGAGCTCGGGATCGGTCTGGCCCCGATCGGTGCCTGCGGTAATGACCGCGTTGCCCTTGTTGTCCATGATCGGGCCCTTGAAGATGGTGTAGGTGCCGGCGACCAGCTTGGCCTTGATGTCGTCGGCGTGCTTGCGCGCCTCGGCCGAGACCGCCTCGCCATAGGGCGAGCACTTGACGATCTCTTCCTTGAGGCCGCCGCGATAGAAGTTCGGAATGGATTCGCCGGCCGCGATCATCTTGACGAATTTCGGGTAGAGCGCTTCCCAGTTCCACTCCGCGCCGGTGAGATACGCCTTCGGCGCCAGCGGCGACTGGTTGACGTGATAGCCGCACACCATCGCACCGCGGCGCGCGGCGTTCTCGACCATGGTCTTGGGACCGTCGACGTGACAGGTGAGGACGTCGACGCCCTGGTCGATCAGGCTGTTGGTGGCTTCGGCTTCCTTGACCGGCATCGACCAGTCACCGGTGAAGATCACCTGCGTGGTCGCCTTCGGGTTGGCGAGCCTTGCGCCGAGCGTGAAGGCGTTGATGTTGCGCAGCACCTGCGGGATCGGTTTCGCGGCGACGAAGCCGAGCTTGCCGCTCTTGGTGGAGTAGCCGGCAACGATGCCGGAAATATACTGCGCCTCGTCGATATAGCCGAAATAGCTGCCGGCATTGGTCGGGTCTTTCTCGCTCCACAGGCCGCCGCAATGCTCGAAGCGCAGTTTTGGAAATTTCTTCGCCATCTTGATGACGTGCGGGTTGTAGTAGCCGAACGAGGTCGGAAACAGCAGCGACGCGCCGTCGAGGTTGATCATGGACTCGATGGTCTTTTCGACCGCATCGGTCTCAGGCACCTTTTCTTCCTCGATCACCTTGAAGCCGGGCAGCTTCTTCACCGCCGCCGCGCCCTGCGCGTGGGCCTGGTTGTAACCGTAGTCGTCGCGCGAGCCGACATAGACGAAGCCGATGGTGGTGCCGGCTGCGCGCGCGGCGCCCGCGCCGAAAGCGGTGCCGAGTGTCAGCGCCGCACCGCCCTGCAACAGATGCCGTCGTGAAATCCTGCCAAATTCCATGTGCCTGCTCCCTCTGGCGGCTGGACCGCCCCCTATTTCGTGGCCGCGCCGATGCGGCGGGCTCGGGGAGGGATGTCGCAATCTTCATGCCAGAGCGTGTGCGGCGGGCATCTCTCAATAAACCAATGAATATATTGAGTTATCCTGTTGTCTCACTTGTCCTGTGGGATTCGTTCGTTGCCGGTATGACTAATTTTTAGGCGGCATTTCATGATTGTATGCAAGGTCGTTAAGCAATTGTTAGATCCCGCAGCGCTTGTCAGCCGGCCGAATTGGCGGCGGATTTCTTGCCTTGCCGGCTGGTCAGGCGAATTGGGGCTGCTACCAGTCAGGGGTCCGCAGCGGCTTGCGTCGAAGCCGCCGGCATTGAATGTGTATCGATCGGCCGGCGCTGGAAACGACACGGCGCTGTACAGGAAAAGCATGAGCAAGACAGAAATGGGCAGCAGCGGATCGAGCCGGGCAGCGCTGGGCGATGAAATCGTCGGCCGGATCGACCAGCTGGCGGCGATCTCCGAGACGCCGGAGCATCTGACGCGAATCTTCCTTTCGCCCGAGCACCGCGCCGCCGCCGATCTCATTCTGTCATGGATGCGCGAGGCCGGCATGACCGCGCATCTCGACGCCATCGGGAATGTCTGCGGCCGCTATGAAGGCGACCGGCCGGGCCTGCCGTGCCTGATGCTGGGCTCGCATTACGACACCGTGCGCGATGCCGGCAAATGGGACGGCCCGCTCGGCTTGATCACGGCGATCTCCTGCGTCGCCGATCTGAACAAACGCGGGCGGCGGCTGCCGTTCGCGGTCGAAGTCGTCGGATTTGCGGACGAGGAGGGCGTGCGGTTTGCGTCCACGCTACTCGGCAGCCGCGCGGTCGCGGGCACCTTTGTCGAGAGCGCGCTCAATTCACGCGACCATGCCGGGATTTCGATGCGCGATGCGATGGTCACATTCGGCCTCGACCCCGAGTACATCGGCGCGGCCGCGCGCACCCGCCGCGAACTCCACGCCTATGTCGAGCTGCACATCGAGCAGGGCCCGGTGCTGGAAGAGAACAATCTGCCGGTCGGCGTCGTCACCGCGATCGCGGGCGCGACGCGGCTGGCGGCAAAACTGACCGGCATGGCCGGTCATGCCGGCACGGTGCCGATGGCGTTCCGGCGCGATGCGCTGGCGGGCGCCGCCGAATGCATCTGCATGGTGGAGGAATTCTGCAAGACCGACCAAGCCGGCCTCGTCGGCACCGTCGGCTACATCGACGCGATGCCCGGCGCCACCAACGTGATCCCCGGCCTCGTCTCCTTCACGCTCGACATCCGCGCACCATCCGATCCGCACCGCAAGATGGCCGTCGCCGACATCGTGCGCCGCATCGAAGCCATCGCCAAACGCCGCAATCTTGTGCTGCAGCTCGACGTCACCCACGAAAACCGCACCGTGCCCTGTGCGCCCTGGCTCAAAGCGCAGGTCGCGGACGCCGTCGCCGCCGAAGGTTTTGGCGTGTTCGAACTACCGAGCGGCGCCGGGCATGACGGCATGGCGATGATCGATATCTCAGACGTCGCCATGCTGTTCGTCCGCTGCCGCGGCGGCATCAGCCATAATCCGGCCGAGCATGTCGAGCTTGCGGATGCCGATGCCGGAGCGCGGGTATTGTTGCGGCTGGTGGAGAATTTCAGGCCGAACACGTAGGTTCGTAGGATGGGTTGAGCCCTTGCGAAACCCATCAGCTCCGTCGCTTTCATCGATGGGTTTCGCGAAGAGCTCAACCCATCCTACGCCTACATGACAATTCGATGACATCTTTCCCCACGCTGTTGCGGAGAGACGAATCAATGATGTCTGGAGTACCAACGCGTGATACCAGACACGCCGGACATTGCTCTCATCCTTGCCTATGAACAGCCAGATCACATTTTCATCGCATCGCGAATACCGCTTTCATCAGGGCATGTTGTCCAGCCTTGTCGCCAACGGCATTCAGGCCGTCAATTTTCTCGGTGATCGTTTCCTGCGAAAATATCATTTGTCGGCAGGCATCGAGGAGCTGTACCGGCATTCGATGAATGCGGCGTTTGCCGAGAAGGAAGCCTTTCTCGTTACCGGGGCGCCGCACGCCTCCGCCTATTATCCGCGCGACTTCGCCTGGTTCTATCCTGATGTCCTCGATCCCGAGACCATCATGGATGCGCAGGATGCCGTGCGCAGGGTTCGGCTGCTGGAGAAAAGCGTCCGCCTGATGCTTGAAGCCGTTCGCGCCGGCGTCGTCACCACGACGATCGTGCCTGCGGGGCGCAACCGCTACATCGGCATCAACTATTTTTCGAGGCCGTCGGACACGCTGCTGGGCATCCTCGCAGGCCTTGAGCAACTGCTCTCCGCCGAGCAAAGGTCGGCTTCGTATTTGGCGATGTCGCAAGGTGCGCATGCCGGCCGCCTGTTGCTGTCCGAATATCGCGAGAACCTGAAGCGGGAGATAGTTGAGCTCGCCAGGGCGTTGCAACGGTTCGATGACAACGGGCTTTCGGCGCTTTTGTGCGACGTCAGCGCGCCCCGTTCTGCGGCGACCGATACCCGTGCCGAACGCCGGCGGTTCGTCACCAATGCCTGCGTCTACGCGACGTTCCTGCGCGGTATCAAGCTTGGTGTCATCGAGCGGACTGAGCTGGAGCAGCTGCTTGGACGCGCGCTTTCACAGTACAAGCAGGAGCTGCTGCTGCTGTTCGGCAGGCACGGCTATATCAGCCATTCCCTGGACTCCCGGCAGCAGGCGCCGGTCTATTCCATCGCGCTCGATTTCGTGAACGTGCATCAGGGCTTTTGGGATTTGAACGACGCGGAAGAACGCGCGCTGTTCGCGGCCACGACCGACTTCATCCTTGCCGAGCCGCGGTTTCGGGTCCCGGATACATCGCACTTCCTGGTGTCGGCGGATAATCCGCTGAACAAGCTCATTCACAAGATCGCGGCGCCGGCCTATCAGGGCCGTTCGTCCTGGCCGACGTTCAACGTCGAATTCGCCGATCGCATGCTGGACTACGATGAATGCTCCGGCACCGAGACCTATCGGGCCCATGCCTGCGCTATCTTGCGCGATATCCGTACCGTGACCGAAACCCACGGCGGATATCAGGAACTGATTTCCGAAAAAGGCCTCAAATATCGCACCTGGGCCTATCAGAGCGCCGTCGCGCATTCCTGGTTTCCGCGCTTCCTGACGGTCTGGCGGCGGGCATTCGGGACGTCGCTGCTGGGGAGCTAGCTTGATCCGTAGGATGGGTAGAGCGCAGCGAAACCCATCGCCTTCGTCAGTGTGGGGTGGTGGGTTTCGCTGCGCTCTACCCACCCTACGGACCTCCTCGTCATTGCGAGCGGAGCGAAGCAATCCATGTTGCTCCAAGCCGTGCCATGGATTGCTTCGCTGCGCTCGCAATGACGGTTAGGTGCGACAAATCAACCCGACGGGCAAATCAGTTCGGAATTTCAGAAATCGTGTCAAGTAGAAAATTTCCGTAAATCAAAAATATTTCTGTTGTCGGCCGACCCAAATCAGTGCGCATCTATCGCCATCCCGTCCTGGTCAGAAGGGCGTCGGCCGTCGTCACGGACGTTGGGCGGGTTGCGGTGGACGCTGGTTTGCGCTGAGACGACGGCGTGGACTCAAGCGTACGGCAAAACCGTGTGGTCCTGGCGCCCGTTGCAGGCGTCAAGCTGTCGGAGAAGCGCAAGCGGGAACGGCAGCGACGGAGTCAACTAAGAACTCGTCTCCGGGGAGAGCACGGCATAAGCCGTAAAGCCATTGCGCAGGGAAGGCCGGGT
>NZ_JAFCMC010000049.1:0-53265 GCF_018130085.1 Bradyrhizobium sp. AUGA SZCCT0169
CCGAAGTGTCACAATATGAATCACACAAAATGCCGATTCGGGAATCCCCGACATCAGATGTGTGCATGCCCTAGGGCGAAGGCCGGGACGACGATGAGGGGCTTTTCAGGCCTCCTGCCCGGACGGCGCGATGCCGATATCGCTGGTGCCGAGGTCGTCGGCGCCGAGGTCGGTCAGCTCGCATTCCAGGCATTCGACGTCCAGCCGCAGCGCTCCGCCATGGCTGAACAGCAGCAAGGCGCTGCCGCCGGGGGCCTCGCCGGGGTGGAATTCGATCCCGACCAGTTCCAGCACGGCGTCCGGCGCATCCAGATCGATATTGCGCGACTTGCAGGCCAGCACCCGGTCGAAGCGCAATGCTGCGATCGTCCGCCGCGGGGTGGTGCCGCCGGACAGCGTCTGCTCCCAGTCGAGCCTGTTCATGCCGACCACCAGGCGTTTTTCATCCTGCCGCCAGACGATGTCGGAGGCCTGCACCCGGGCATCCTGGACATGCGCCGAGATCACCGAAAGATCATCGGAATCGAGCGCGATCAGTTTGAGCTGTTCAGGCAAACCCATGCGCCAACTTTACCTTTAATTTGGGCGTAGCCTAGCCGCAAAAACCGGTTCCCATCCCCGGATCAAGTCCAAGGACATGCTTTTGCGGGATACACGTCAGTCGCTGATGACGCTGGATCGAGGCGCCGCAGGCCGACAGTTTTTCCTCCAGCCGCTCAAACCCACGGTCGAGATGATAGATCCGGTTGACCATGGTTTCGCCTTCGGCGGCAAGGCCCGCGATCACCAGCGACACCGACGCGCGCAGGTCGGTCGCCATGACCGGCGCGCCGCGTAAGCTCGCGGTGCCGTCGATGGTGGCGGTTTCGCCGTCGAGCGAAATCTTCGCGCCGAACCGCGCCAGCTCCTGCACATGCATAAAGCGGTTTTCGAAAATCGTCTCGGTGATCTGCGAGGAGCCGCCGGCGCAGGCCATCAGCGCCATCAGCTGCGCCTGCAGATCGGTCGGGAAGCCCGGGAACGGCGCGGTCGACACGTTGACCGGCTTGATCCCCGCACCGTTGCGGGAAACTTTTATGCCATCCTTGTTGACGGTGATGATGGCGCCCGCCTCGGTCAGCACGTCGAGCGCCGATTGCAGCAGCTCCGGCCGTGCGCCCGCCAGTTGCACCTCGCCGCCGGTCATCGCCACCGCCATCGCATAGGTGCCGGCCTCGATGCGGTCGGGCAGCACGGTGTGCCGCGCGCCGTGCAGTTTTTCGACGCCCTCGACCGTGATGCGCGGCGTGCCGGCGCCGGTGATCCGCGCGCCCATCTTGTTCAGGCAATCGGCGACGTCTAATACCTCGGGCTCGCAGGCCGCGTTATCGACGATGGTCGTGCCCCTAGCCAGCGTCGCCGCCATCAGCGCGACGTGGGTGCCGCTGACCGTCACCTTGGGGAAATCGATCGACGCGCCGCGCAGGCCGCCGGGGGCTTTGGCGACCACATAGCCGGCGTCGATGGTGATCTCCGCGCCGAGTTGCTCCAGCGCCATGATCAGGAGATCAACCGGCCGCGTGCCGATCGCGCAGCCGCCCGGCAGCGAGACCTTCGCCTCGTGCATCCGCGCCAGCAGCGGCGCGATCACCCAGAAACTGGCGCGCATCCGCGACACCAGCTCGTATGGCGCGGTCGTGTCGATGATATCAGCCGCCGAAATATGCAGCGTCTGTCCCTGATATTCGCGGTCGCCGGGCCGCTTGCCCGCGGACATGATATCGACGCCGTGACTGCCGAGGATACGCTGCAGCTGCGCGACGTCGGCAAGCCGCGGCACGTTGTCGAGAACAAGGGTTTCCTCGGTGAGCAGCCCCGCGATCATCAGCGGCAGCGCGGCATTCTTCGCGCCCGAAATCGCGATGGTGCCGTTGAGCGGGCTTCCGCCGACAATCCGAATGCGGTCCATGCCACCCCCCTTTTTGTTATGCAGAACGTATGGGGGCCGCGAAACCCCGATGGCAAAAGCCTTGAAGTTTGCGGCTATTTGATGGGATTGGGCCTTGTCCATTCGCCATCATGCTGGGGTAACACGATCCGTCGTCCCTGCGAACGCATGCGAACGCAGGGACCCTAAACCCCGGTCATCTATTGTTGAAGCGAAGCCGTCGATCAGCGTGCAAAAAACATTGGCGCCGCGGCGTATGGCCGGCCTTCGCCGGGACGACAGTTACACCGCGTTGATATCCTCGCTCTCCAGCACCCGCTTCGGATAGCCATCGCGCGCGACCTTGATCATGGCGCGGCCGAGTTTTTCGCTGGTGGTCATGAATTTAGGCGAGGTGCGGGCCAGATAGGACCACAGCGGCGCGGCGACGACATACATCGCTTGTATCCATGCTGTCTTCGAGCGCACGCCGTGCAACGGCTGGATGCCGGCGGGCCGGAACATGTAAGCAGCCTTGAACGGTAGCTTGAGCAGATCGTTTTCGGTCTTGCCCTTGACCCGCGCCCAACGCAGCGGGCCCTGTTCGGTCGAGTCGGTGCTGCGGCCGGTCACGTAAGTGAAGACCATGTTCGGGTTGAGCCGAACCAGCGTCTTCGCCGCGGCCATCGTGACGTCATAGGTCAGATGCCGGTAGCGCTCGGCGTCCATGCCGACGGAGGAAACGCCGAGGCAGAAGAAACAGGCGTCATATCCGGCAAGATCGGATTCGATTGCGGCGTAGTCCGTGAAGTCCTTATGCAAGACTTCGCGAAGCTTGCCGTGCTGCTGCCCGGTCGGCGTGCGCCCGACCACCAGCACGCGCTCGACGCCGGCATCGAGCAGGCATTCGCGGAGCACGCCCTGCCCGACCAATCCGGTGGCGCCGAACAAAATCACTTTCATCGGGTTTCTCCCCGCGCCGCGGCGCTATGCGTTCAGGCCGCGGCCGCGACCTGATCGAACGATACACCGGTCAGCGCGGCCGAGACATCCCAGAGCCGGGCCGCCGCGGCTTTGTCTTTCGCGTGCGGCATGATCTTCGCCGCCGCCGGGGGCCCCTTCATTTCATAGAACCCGTTCGGGCCGTAATAGCCAGCCGCCCTCGCCGCCGCCGAGGTCGCGGCAAACAAGGTCGGCAACGCGCCTTCGGCGGCCGAGTGACTCATAAGGGGCTGAAGAGATTTGCTGAGCCGCCACAGCAAGCCCTTGGCGCCCGGTCCATTGTCTATCAAGTCGGTACGGGCATAGCCGGGATGCGCGGCATTGCTCGTCAGCCCCCAACCGGCGGCATCGCTTCTGCGCTGAAGTTCCAGCGCAAACACCAGCATCGCCAGCTTCGACTGGCAGTATGCTTTCCAGGGCGTATAGGACTGCGCGCTCTGCAGATCGTCAAAATTGATCGCGCCCGAGCGATGCGCGAGGCTGGAAAGATTGACCACGCGGGGCTGACTGGCGCGGCGAAGCAGCGGAAGCAAACGCGCGGTAAGCGCATAATGGCCCAGATAGTTGGTGCCGAGCTGCGCCTCAAAACCATCGACGGTGGCTTGCCGCGCCGGCAGCGCCATCACGCCGGCGTTGTTGATGAGCAGATCAAGCGAATTGTGAGCGCCGGCAAAGCGTGCGGCAAAATCGGCGACGGAACTGAGACTGGCCAGATCGAGCGTTTCATAGCTGGTGCTGGCCTTGGGAAATTGCGCGGCGATACGCTCGAGCGCCGCGCGTCCCTTGGCGTCGCTGCGGCCGGTGAGCACCACCGTGGCGCCGGCGCCGGCGAGCGCCAGTGCCGTTTCGTAACCGAGGCCGCCGGTGGCGCCGGTGATGACGGCAGTCCTGCCGTGCTGGGGCGGAATGTCGCCAATGGTCCAGCCGCTCATGCTTATATCTCTCCTGTCTCGGGGGTTGATTCGTCGGCGACGCTCCAAATGTGCACCAAGTGCAAATTTGCAAGATGTGAAAAATTTGAGGATTTCCGGTGAAGGCCCACAAGCAGACTAAGTCGAGGATATCAAAGACAAAATCCGCTACCCCCGCCCCCGGTCTGCGGGCCCGGAAGCGCCAGCAAACGCGCGAGCGGCTGACCCGCGCCGCGATGATGCTGTTCCTGGAACGCGGGTTCGACGCAACCACGCTCGACGACATCGCAGCCGCGGCCGACGTCTCGCGTCGCAGCTTCTTCCACTATTTCGCTTCGAAGGAAGACGTCGTTTTCGCGTGGCAGGAAGAGATCATGACGGCGTTGATTGCCGCGGTGGCCGCGCGGCCTGCCGGCGAAAACATGCTCACGGCCGCGGAGAACGCGATTGCGGCGATGGTCAGGCAGCTCGACCCCAGCGAAGCAATCGCAATGGCGCGGCTCAAGCGCGACAACCCGGCTTTGCAAGCACGCAATCAGGTCAAATACGAAATGCTTGAGCGCACCCTGGCCGATGCGCTCGGCAAGCGCGCCGGCCATAAGACGGAACGGCTTCAGGCTCGGCTGGTCGCCATGATCACGACGGGCGCGATGCGGATCGGCGATGAACTCTGGACCGCCGAGGGTGCGCGCGAAAAGCCGGAAGCGATGGTGAAGCGAATGTTTGCGGCGATGCGGGCGATCTTCGATTGACCGCCCGTATCGGGAGCAAACCTCCCCTCATCCCTTGATGAAGGCGAGCAGGTCCGCGTTGATCGTCGCGGCTTCGGTGGTCGGCATGCCGTGCGGAAAACCCTTGTAGGTCTTCAGTATGCCGTTCTTCAGGAGTTTTGCCGAGAGCGGTGCGGAGTCGGCGTAGGGCACGATCTGGTCGTCGTCGCCATGCATCACCAGCACGGGCACATTGATCTTCTTCAGGTCCTCGGTGAAATCGGTCTGCGAAAATGCGACGATGCCGTCGTAATGCGCCTTGGCGCCGCCCATCATGCCCTGGCGCCACCAATTCTCGATCACGGCCTCGGAGGGTTTGGCGCCGGGCCGGTTGTAGCCGTAGAACGGGCCGGCGGCGACGTCGCGATAGAATTGCGAGCGGCCGGCGGCGAGCGAAGCCTGGAATCCGTCGAAGACATCCTTCGGCAGGCCGCCCGGATTGGCCGGCGTCTTCACCATCAGCGGCGGCACCGCGCTGAGGATCGCGGCCTTCGCCACCCGGCTCTCGCCGTGGCGGGCGATGTAGTGCACCACCTCGCCGCCGCCGGTGGAATGACCGACGTGCACCGCGTTCTTCAGATCGAGATGCGCCGTCACCGCCGCGAGATCGTCGGCATAGTGGTCCATGTCGTGGCCGTCGCCGACTTGGGCAGAGCGGCCATGGCCGCGGCGGTCATGGGCGATGACGCGAAAGCCGTTGTGGAGGAAGAACAGCATCTGCGCGTCCCAGTCGTCTGCCGACAGCGGCCAGCCGTGGCTGAACACGATCGGCTGGCCGGAGCCCCAGTCCTTGTAGAAGATGTCGACGCCGTCTTTGGTTGTGATCATGGGCATGGGGAAACTCCTTTTTGTCTGCACCCGTCATTCCGGGACACGCGCAAGCGTGGACCCGGAATCCAGAAGTTATTCGGCAAGAGATTCTCCGATGTGCGATTGCACATCGTAGTTCGACGCTACGCGTCGCTCCGGAATGACGAAATCAAACAGCCATCGCCGGCCGGTAGCGCCGGATGACACCGATGATCACGATCACGAAGAACACCAGCACGATGCCCTGCGCGACCGCAAAGGGCGGCTCGGCCGGCGGCACGCTCGGCGCCAGCGCATGCAGCGCCGGCACCTTCAGGAACGACTGGACCACCAGCACGAACACATTGAGATAGAGCGCCACCAGTGCGGTCAGCGCGTAGATCCAGCGCCAGGCCCCACGCAGGTTCATGATGTAGAGCGCGAAGCAGGCGATCGCCAGCAGCACCAGCGAGAGCAGGCCGAACAAATGCGACGGCAACATCTTCTCGAACAGCAGTGGCGGAATCACAAAGCCGGTGGCGCTGGTCAGGATCGTGGTCAGCAGGAAGATCGCGGTCAGCCCCGGCTGCCGCTTCGAGCCGAGCATTCCGAACATCACGATGAGGCCTGTCACGATTGCGATCAAACTGATGGCGACATGGACGAGAACAAATGTCGCGATGCTCATACCCAGTATCATGAAGTGCCCCCTTCGTTGGAAACCCGCCGAACGTTACGACGGAGCGCAAGAAATTGCCACACGCGTTCGTTGCAGCTTCGGCAGGGCAGGCATGTGCGGCAACGCGCGGGCCCAGCGTCGACGATGCTTTCCGAACCACATTTTTCTCCCTTCGGTTGGATGTCGGCACCATGAACGATCGGAGCCGCGGCTGCGCCAGAGTGATTGCCGAACCTGTCGAGCGATTGCTGCGAACGCCGGCTGGGCCGGCGCTTTGCCTGACTGCCCAACCCGGAGCGGCCGTTTGAGACGCAGACGTTGGCAGCAATCACTCGACAGGTTCGGCAATCACTCTGGCGCAGATGCAGCTTCGAACCGTTAGTTAATTACGGTGCCCACATCCAACCGATGGAGAATAGAGATGGCATGGAACAGCACCGTCATATCTCGTGCGTGCGCACCGGCCTCTGCGCGCTGGTCCGCAATCTCAGGCTTAGCTCGCAAGGCGGCTCAGACAGCCTCCGACTTCGCCAGCATCGTTCAAAACCTGGCGCTGGACGTACGCGATAGCTACCGGCCCGAGTTGCACTACATGCGTGGCCCCGGCCCGAAATGGCGCGCGAAGCATCAACATTGGTCGGCAAAAGCCACGCAGTAATGGGGTACTGAACCTAGAGCGCCGGCTTCGAACCATCGGCGAGAAAGCCGTGCAATGCCGCCACCACCTGCGCGCCCTCGCCGATCGCGCCGCCGACGCGTTTGACCGAGCCGGAGCGCACGTCGCCGACCGCGAACACGCCGGGCACGGTGGTTTCCAAAAACGGCACCGGACGTTCGGCATTTTGGCCGCCTTGGACGCTGCCTTGGACGATTCCTTGGACGCCGGTGAGAACAAAACCGGCGCGGTCGACCTTGACGCCGCAGCCTTCGAGCCAGCCGGTCGCGGGGTCGGCGCCGACGAACAGAAAGAGATTGCGGATGTCGAGGCTCTGCACCTCGTCCGGCGCCAGACGGCTGCGCCAGCGCACGCGCCGCAGCGCGGCGTCCTCGCCCTCGAGGCCGACCACCTCGGCATTGAAGATCAGTTCGATGTTGTCAGTCGCTTCGATGCGCTCGATGAGATAGTGCGACATGCTGGCGCCGAGGCCGCCGCCGCGGATGATCATGTAGACTTTCCGCGCATGGCTGGACAGAAACACCGCGGCCTGGCCGGCGGAGTTGCCGCCGCCGACCAGAACGACGTCCTGATCGACGCAGAGCTTGGCCTCGATCGGCGAGGCCCAGTACCAGACGCCGCGGCCCTCATAGGCGTCGAGGTTTTCGATATCGGGCCGGCGGTAGCGCGCGCCGCTCGCGACCACGACCGATTTGGCTTTCAGCGACTGCCCGCATTCGGTCGCCAGCGCGAACAGGCCATCGGGCTTCGTGCAGTCCAGCGAGCGGATGGAGACCGGGATCAGCATCTCGGCGCCGAATTTCTGCGCCTGGTTGTAGGCCCGTCCGGCCAGCGCCTGGCCGGAAATGCCGGTCGGGAATCCCAGATAGTTCTCAATCCGCGCACTGGCGCCGGCCTGTCCGCCAAAGGCGCGCGAATCGAACACCGCGACCGACAGCCCTTCCGACGCCGCATAGACGGCGGTGGCAAGCCCGGCCGGACCGCTGCCGACCACGGCCACATCGTAGAGCTTGTCATGTGCATGGTTGGTGATCATGCCCATCGCCAGCGCCAGCGAGGTTTCTGACGGATTGCGCAGCACGGTGCCGTCAGGACAGACCACCAGCGGCAGGTCGCTGCGCGCGGCCGAATAACGCTCGACGAGATCGGCGGCATCCTTGTCGGTCTCGGGGTCGAGCAGATGATGCGGCTGGCCGTTGCGCGTCAAAAAATTCTGCAAGCGGGCCATGTCGCCGAGCGAGGCCGGCCCGATCAGCACCGGGCCGCCGACGCCGCCCTGGATCAGGCTGACCCGGCGCAGCACCAGCGCGCGCATGATGCGCTCGCCGAGGTCGGCCTCGGCCATCAGCAGCGCCCGCAACCGGTCCGGCGGAATCAGCAGCGTCTCGACATCGCCTTCGGCATGGCCGTCGACCAGCGCGACGCGGCCGGAGAGCTGGCCGATCTCGGCCACGAATTGTCCAACGCACTGATCGATGACGGGCGTGATATGGCCGAGGCCGTCGCGCAGCGTGATCGCGACATGGCCCGACAGCACCACGAACATGCCGGGTCCGGGCTTGCCGGTCTCGAACAGCGTTTCGCCGTGCTTGTAGCTGCGCAATTCGCCGAACCGGCGCATGCGCTCGATTTCGTGCGACGTCAGCGTCGGGAAGGTCTGTTCGTGGCGCGGAAAGGCGAAGGAAGCCTGGCCGGCCGCCGGACCGGCTGTCGTGGTGTCTGCACTCATCTCGCCACCCAAAAAGAGCTCAGCTTTTTGCGGAGAGCTGGCCACCCGGCGAGCGGCGGGAAATTTTCCTGTCCGCTACTGGCCCGGCTTTACTCCGCCTGCGTCATCTAGGGAGGCATCGGTGCTTTCGGAAGGTGCGCCAGCTTCATCGCTGCGCCCGCGCGCCTGCGACTTCCGCCGCTTGAGATTTTCGCGCAGCGCCAGCTTCAAGCGCTGCTGTCGCGAATCCTTCACGACCGGCTTTGCCGTTCCCACTTGTTTATCCTGATCGTCCTGCATCCTGGGCCTGTTACCTACGCCGTCGCGGCTCTTTTCTCCTTCGATCATATTGGATTTCGCCCGGCCACCGCGCAATCGCCTCCCCGGACAGGCCACGATGATTCGTCCGCGCGGGCGCCGGAGGCCGTCCACCGACGAAATGGAACCGGATTGGCCCGGAGTCGGCCCGATTGCCCGCCAAGCGGCGTCCTGCAAAGAATTTTGCCCGTTTTGGGCGCTTTCGAGCCCCGCCGCGTGCTTGCACCGGAGGGGTCGTTGTGGCAAGAACCGCCCGCCTGCAGGGGCCTTTTGGGCCGATTCCTTGAATACCGGGCATGCTGCCGTAGCTCAGTGGTAGAGCACTCCATTGGTAATGGAGAGGTCGACAGTTCAATCCTGTCTGGCAGCACCATTCGTCTCAGTAGAAAAACTTGAAAAATCAGCGGATTTCAGCGCGTTGGGTTTTCGGCCAGCTCAGTTGTTTGGCCGGGATTTCCCCCTCATGCCTCCCGTCCTAAAGCCGATCTGCGAGCAACAATTTATCCAGCGTAATCGGTAGTTCACGGATGCGCTTGCCGGTGGCGTTGTACACCGCGTTTGCGACGGCGGCGCCAACACCTGTAATACCGATCTCGCCTATTCCGCGCGCGCCCAATGGGCTGTGCGGGTCCGGGATATCGTTCCAGATGACGTCGATGACCGGTACGTCCATGTGAACCGGAACATGATATTCGGCGAGCGACGGGTTCATGATCCTGCCCGAGCGCTCATCAAACAGGGTCTCTTCCGTCAGAGCGAGACCCAGACCCATGATGATGCCGCCCTTGAACTGGCTTGCCGCCAGCTTGGCATTGAGGATGCGGCCGGCATCGAATGATCCAAGGAAGCGGGACACCCGCGTCTCGCCGGTGACGTCACTCACACGGACCTCACAGAATTGCGCACCGTACGAATGCATCGAATACTTCTGCACCTCGAGCGGCATCGGCGCCTCCACCTCGCAGACCACCTCGTCGCGTTTGGCGCGTTGCAGTATCGAGACGTAGCTCTCCCACCGATCCGGCTCGTCGCATTTGCACAAGCCACCGTCGCGCGCCTCGACCTCTTCCGGCTTGAGGCCGGCCAGCGGTGAATCGTTGCCGGCGAGCTTGAGCAATTCTTTCGTGAGCGCGTCTGTCGCCGCGATGACGGCCGCCCCGATCGAGGCGGTCTGCGACGAGCCGCCGGCGAGCGTGCCGGACGGCAGGGACGTGTCGCCATAATCGAACGTTACATCCTCGAACTTGAGGCCGAGCCGCTCGGCCGCGTGCTGCGCCTGCACGGTAGCCGTGCCCATGCCCATTTCATGGCTGGCCATCTGGACAAGCGCGCGGCCATCGGCGGTGAGCCGAATGCGCGCCGCGCCACCCGGCATCCGGTAATATGGATAGGTGGCGGTCGCGCAGCCCATTCCGATCAGCCATTCGCCTTCTCGCCGGGAACGCGGCGTGGCGATCCGTTGGTCCCAGCCGAACTTTTCGGCGCCGCGCCGGTATGCCTCCACGAGATTGCGCGAAGAAAAGGCTGCGCCCGACGTCGGATCCTTCTCAGGTTCGATGCGCCGGCGCAGTTCAATGGGGTCGAGCTTCATCGCTTCGGCAAGTTCGTCGAGCGCGCATTCGAGCGCATAGGTTCCGACGGACTCGCCCGGAGCGCGCATAAAAGTGTTGGCAAGCATGTCCATGTCGGCGACTTGTTGCGCCACCTTGATGGTATCGGCGGCGTAGAGGTGGCGCGCCGGAAAGGTAAATTGCTCCGGGCAGGCATTGTGCGTGGTCATCGCCGCAACGCCGGTGTGAATGAGCGCGGCAAGCGTCCCATCCGCCTTGGCGCCGAGTGCGACGCGCTGCTCGGTCGTGGTCCGGCCGCCGACGATCCGGAATACGCCTTCGCGCGACAACATGATGCGCACCGGCCGCCCGCGGAGCCTAGACGCGGCAGCGGCGAGGACTTGATGATCCCAGAGCCCTTTGCCGCCAAACCCGCCCCCGACATAGGGCGAGATAACCCGGACTTGCGCCTCCTTGAGCCCGAACACCTGGGCCAACGTCCAGGCGGTCGCGTTCACCATCTGCGTTGCATCGTGGACGACGAGCTTGTCGCCCTCCCAAGCCACTGTCGCAGCGTGCAGTTCGATGGCGTTGTGATTATAGCGCGGCGTGCGGTAGCTCAGATCGACCTTGAACGCAGCTTGCTTGAGCGCCGCCTCGGCATCACCGATCTCGATCGATGGCTCCTCGCCCAGGATGCTGTCAGGAGTCCGCGCATGCGTCTTTGCCTCATCGAAGGAGATCACGGCCGGCGCCGTGTCGTAGGTAACGCGCACCAGCGATTTGGCATGATCCGCCTGTTCTTGCGTCTTGGCGAGCACCAGCGCGACCGGCTGACCGTTCCAGTGGATCTCCGCATCCTGCATGATGGGCAGATCGCTCGGACCGGCCGCCTTCGGCGTGGACATGATCACCGGCGGCGGCTTCATGCGCGGCGCATTGAGGTGCGTCATCACGAGGGTGACGCCCGGCGAGGCCTCCGCTTCGGTGGTGTCGAGCGTGGCTATCCGCCCGCGCGCGATGCTGCTGTAGAGCAGTGCGGCATACTCCATGCCCTCGAGCGGCACCTCGGCGGCGAAGCGCGCCTTGCCTTCGACCTTCAGCCTTCCGTCGATCCGTGTCACCGGACTGCCGATGAGACCGTGCTTGTACATCAGCGGGTCGGGCGTGCCGCCGGGAAGCCAGCTCTCCGGCGTCAAACGGATCGCGGTCTGCATTGCCTTCTCGATGATGCTCATGCGAATTCTCCTGCCAACTCGCTCAGCACCGCCTCCATTACCCGCCGGGCAAGTTCAATCTTGAACATGTTGTCCCGCAGACCGGAAGCCTCGGCCAATCCTGCTTCGGCGGCGGCGCGGAAATTCCCGGGCGTGGCCTGCTGCCCTCGCAAAGCGCTTTCCGCTTTCCAGGCTCGCCAAGGCTTGTGCGCGACACCGCCCATGGCCAGCCGCACGTCGCGAACCTTGCCATCGGCGTCGAGGTCGAGGGCCGCGGCGACGGAAACGAGCGCAAACGCATAGCTCGCCCGGTCGCGTACCTTGCGGTAGGTCGAGCGCGCGGCGAACCGCAGCGCCGGCAGCTCAATTGCGGTGATCAGCTCGTGGGTTTCGAGTTCGGTCTCGACGTCGGGGCGGCCACCGGGGAGCCGATGAAAGTCGACCAGCTTCATCGTTCGCTGGCCGTTGAGGCCTTCGAGATGAACAATCGCGTCGAGCGCCGCCAGCGCAACACACATGTCTGAAGGATGCGTCGCGACGCAAGCCGGCGATGCGCCGAGGATCGCGTGATACCGATTGAAGCCGTCGATCGCGTCGCATCCCGCACCCGGCGCGCGCTTGTTGCAGCGGCTGGCATCGTCATAGAAATAGCTGCATCGGGTGCGCTGCAGGATGTTGCCGCCGACCGTGGCCATGTTGCGGATTTGTCCGCTCGCGCCCGCCAGGAGCGCGCGCGACAGCATCGGAAAGCGCGTCCGCACTGCTCGGTCTGCCGCGACGGCGGTATTCTTCGCAGCGGCACCGATCAGCAGGCTGCCGTCGTCGCGCGCTTCGATAGCGGACGAAAGCCCGGTGACGTCGACCAGCGCATCCGGTTGCTCGACGGTCTCACGCATCAAGTCGACGAGGTTGGTGCCGCCGCCGAGATACTTGGGATGGGCGGCGGCGCTGGATAGCCGGATCGCCGCGGGCGTATCTTCGGCGCGCGCATAGCTGAATTCAATCATGCTGATTCCTTCTCGAAGGTCTCGGCGATCGCCTCGACGATGCCGTTGTATGCGCCGCATCGGCAAAGGTTGCCGCTCATTCGCTCGCGGAGTTCATCATGGTCGAGTTCGATCGTCTCGGCCGACAGGTCGGTGGTGACCGCGCTCGGCACGCCGCGCCCTATCTCGTCGGCCATCCCGACTGCGGAGCAGAGCTGGCCGGGCGTGCAATAGCCGCATTGAAAGCCATCGTGCTCCATGAAGGCATGCTGCAGCGGATGCAGACGGCCGGCCTCCGCGAGGCCTTCAACCGTGGTGATCGCACGACCCTGATACTGTACCGCCAGCGCGAGGCAGGAGTTGATCCGCTCACCGTCGACCAGCACCGTGCAAGCCCCGCAGGCGCCCTGGTTGCAACCCTTCTTGGTGCCGGTGAGTCCTACGTGTTCGCGAAAAAGATCGAGCAGCGAAAGACGAACATCCAGTTCGAAATCGAAGGACTTGCCGTTTATCAGAAAATGCATGGGCGGCTCCACGGCAACGACGCATCACGCCCCACGCCGCATCGGGCGGGAACGAAACGATGAACGTTTCTTGGGGGCACGGGTTCCATTTTGTGCCGCTCAACAATGGACGCTGCGCACTGAGGTCTTGTCGATGGCGGTACAAGCCGCGATGTCCATCCAGGCGCCTGGCGCGCAAGCCCTTCCAGGCTTTCCAGACCGATGCGCGACTGTTCGGCAGCATCGGCTTGATAGCAGTCCATTCATCAGCAGGTTGCTGAACGGCTTGAGTATTTCGCGCCGCGCCTGTTACACACAGGTTTCGCTAAGCGTCTTGGCTCCGAACCGGTACTTCGAAAGCGTATCCCGGCCGATGTTCAAGCGGTCTTGGCCAAGCTGCCAAGGATCAGCGGCCACCGCACTGGTACAAAGACCACGTTACGTACGGTTAAAAACGATCATACACCGTGGAGCGTGTCGGCCGACGCAAAATGCGGGTGCGACCCCACGACTTCATTCGGGACGATCCGATCGGTTGCACCGCGTATGATGTCGTAGCATTCACAGGTTGCTTCCTCGAGCCGCGCCCTGTCAATTTCGACCAAGCCTCGCCGAACGGATCTGATGGCACCCAAGGCGCGGAGTTTGGCAATCACCTGCGTCACGGTCGTTCGTCGCACCCCGAGCAACTGCGAAAGCGTCTCCTGCGTTAATGGCAGGGTGTTGTTGTCCTCGGTTCGATCGTGCAGGTGAAGCAGCCACCGGGCCATGCGGGCCTCGACCGGGTGCAGTCCGTTGCAGGCCGAGACGTGCTGGAACTGCATGAGTATCGATCTCGTGTGCGCCTCGACCACATGTCTGATGGCGCCGCTCTTCATGTAGGCTGCATGAAACCGCGACACGGAGATTTGCGATGCGGTGCCGCCCACCCGCACGACCGCGGTCACGGACGACATGAAAGAGGGTCCGAGCACCGATAATGCGCCGATCGCTCCCTCGCGCCCGATTACCGCAGTTGCGATCGTTTCTCCGGCCGGAAGGCCGAGCATGAAGGAGATGGCACCGCTATGGGGAAAGTAAACATGGTCGCGTCGATCTCCCGCTCGTATCACCACGGCGTCCTGTTCAAGCGACACCTTCTGGAGATGAGGGGCGAGCAACGCGAGGTCTGCCAACGGCAACGCGGCGAGAAGACGATTACCGGTGCTCGCCGGACGTCCCATCACGAGAGACATCCTCGCTCAGAAGAACACGCAGCTCTCCTGGAATGCCTTTGGCAGGGATGTCTTCTGCGTTGCGCCGACACTAACTCCACTCTCATCGTGCCGGCTTTGAGCGGCCTTCATGGGATACGATACTTGCTGAGTACCTTAAAGCGCCATGCCAGTAAAGGTAAGGCGGACCCTTGACGCGGCGTCGCAGGTGATCGGGCGGGACCGCTTCGACGCCGGCGCCCCGCTGGTCAAAGTTCCGCCAGGGGGCCTGCCACCGGTTCGTCGTCGCTGGCGGCCCGCCGATACGGGGCTTCATCGCAAACCGGGGCACAACTGCTTCCGGCGCTGATACACAGCCGTCCTCTGCGACGCCGAATGACTCAATGGCGAAGGGCAACTGGCCAACTTCCGACAGTTCAATCCTGTCGGCGGTTCTGATCGCCTGTCGGCTAGCGCCGAGAGACATCCTCATCACGAACAGAGACATCTTCGTCACGAATGGTGAAGCCGTTTTGTCCCCAGATGGGGATTGCGAGATATCCGACACCTCGACACGCTCAGCGTCGGGTGCCTCCAGAATTCAACTTATGGAGACAACCAGAACCGAACATCCCTCGTTCTAACGCCGCAACGCATTCTGATCGGCGCGGAAGCATTTGGAGGAGTACATCATGGCAGTTATCCCTGGCACACCTGGCGACGACGTCCTGCTGGGCACGGCGCTTGCCGATACCATCAACGGATTCGCTGGCAACGATGACCTGAGCGGTCTGGCTGGCGACGATACGATCAGCGGCGGAGCCGGTAACGATGCGGTCGACGGCGGCGACGGCAATGACACTCTGGAGGGCAATCAGGGCAACGACTCCATCCTCGCCGGCGCCGGCAACGATATTGTCAGCGGCGGTGCAGGTAATGACACCGTCGACGCCGGTGACGGCGACGACGAGGTGGACGGTGATGCCGGTGACGACACGATCAATGGCGGCGCAGGCAACGACGAACTCGACGGCGGCGCCGGCATCGACACGATCGACGGCGGCGAGGGAGATGACGATATCGACGGCGGCCAGGGTGCCGATGTGCTTTCGGGCGGCGCCGGCGATGATGACCTGGTAGGCGCAGCCGGTGACGACACCATGAATGGTGGTGAGGGAGCTGACACGCTCTTGGGCGGTGTCGGCAACGACACCATGAACGGTGACGCTGGTGATGATACCCTGACCGGTGGTCTCGGCGACGACACGATGGATGGCGGCGACGGCAACGACACCCTCAACGGCGGTCTCGGTGACGACACCATGCAAGGCGGCGCAGGTGACGATACGCTGAATGGTGGCGCGGGAAACGACACCATGAGCGGCGGCGAGGGCATCGACACCCTGAACGGTGGCGCCGGCAACGATACCATCAGTGGCGATGCCGGCGACGACACGCTGAACGGTGGTGATGGTGACGACGACATGGACGGCGGCGATGGCGTGGATACGATGGCAGGCGGCGCCGGTGACGATACGATGGAAGGCGGAGCCGGCAACGACGTCATGAACGGCAACGACGGCGCTGACGAAATGTCCGGAGGTGCCGGCGACGATGCGTTGACCGGCGCAGCCGGCGACGACACGCTCGACGGCGGCAATGGCGCAGATACGCTGAGCGGCGGCGATGGTAGCGACGAACTGTCCGGCGGCGCTGGCAGTGACACCCTCGACGGCGGCGCGGGCGACGATGCCCTCGACGGCGGCAATGGTGCCGATGTTCTCGACGGCGGAACCGGCGATGACGTCCTTACCGGCGGCGCGGGCACGGATACGATGAACTTCGGTGACGGGACCGGTGCCGATTTCGGCAACGACGAAGTGACCGATCTGGACTTCCTCAGCGGCGACGAGGACGTCATCAGCGTCAACGCGGTGGACGGCTTCGATCCCGCCTCGGTGATCGTCGATGACGACGGAACCAATACCACGCTCGACTTCGGCTTCGGAACCATCACGCTCGATGGGGTATCCGGAGGAGGTACTCCCTTTGCGTCGATTGACGATATCAACGACGCTGCCGGCTATACGGCCATCGAAGTTGTCTGATTCTGACCCTGTAGGGCGGCACCGTGCCGCCCTACGCTTCTTCCGCAGTAATCAGGCCGTGTGGTAATGCGTCGGACGTCCCAACAAGCCCGAGAGAGCGTAGTTTTCGAAACTGTTCCAGGACGATCCACACTGGTGTGGGTCGTGGTATTCAGCGTGTCCGTCAACGTGCTGCTGCTGGTTTTGCCGTTCTATGCCATCGAGGTCTTCGATCGCGTCATCAGCAGCGGCAGTATAGAGACCCTTATCGGTTTGACCGTACTCGGGGTGGCAGCGCTGATCTTCAGCGCCTTCTTCGACATACTCCGGTTCCGCCTGCTGAGCCGGTTTGCGGTAAGGTTTGAGCAGCACATCGCCCCGCTGGTCCTGGAAGCGGCCATCGCCGATCCGGGCCGGCGCCGGGAAGGCACCACCCACGAGATCGTCAAGGTTCGCGAGCTGCGGAACTTCATTTCGAGCGGCGCCCTCATCACCCTGGTCGACGCGCCGTTTCTGCCGTTCTTCGTGCTGATCCTCTTCTTCATTCATCCGTACTACGGCGCGATTGTGCTGGTTGGCGCTGTCTTGCTGTCGGTAATGGGTTACGCGAGCAGCAGGATCGCCCGTGCCGAAGTGACCCAAGCCAGCGGCGCGGCCGCGCGCTGTCAGGCGCTGATGGATGGAGTCGTCCGCCACGCCAATTTCATCAGGGCCATGGGTTGGACCGGAGGCGCCATCCGCGCGGTCATGCGCGTCAACGATGAGCTGGCACCCGTCGTGCGCGCGAGCGAACGGGTCGCCGCGATCGCATCCGCGGCACGGATGGTGAGGTCCATCCTGCAGATTCTCGCGATCGGTACGGGCGCCTGGCTTGTCTTGCAGAACCAGGTCCTGCTGGGCACCCTGATCGCGAGTTCGATCATGGTCAGCCGCACGCTGCAGCCGATGGAGACCCTGATATCGGCCTGGCGCGGGATGACGGCAGCACAGCAGGCATGGAAGAGCGTCAGCGAAGCGGCCGACTGGGTGTTCCGGCAGCCACGCCGGACACAGCTGCCACCGCCAAACGGATTGTTGGAAATAAGCCGGCTGGTTTATGCCGCCCCCCAAACGCGACGGCCAATTCTGGCAGGAATTGGCTTCCGCTGCCGTCCGGGCGAAATCGTCGTGGTGGTCGGTCCGACCGGTGCCGGCAAGTCCACGCTGCTGCGGATGGCCGCAGCGCTCGAACGTCCAAGCGCTGGAGAGATCAGGCTTGACCGTGCCCTGCTGGAAAATTGGCATCCCGACCAGCTTGGCCGATATATCGGCTATCTGCCCCAGGACGTGGAACTGCTCGCCGGCACCGTGGCCGAAGCCATTTCAGGATTTGAAGAGAATGTCCGCGACGAGGATATCGTTGCGGCTGCGACCCTTGCCGGCGCGCATGAAATGATCCTGGCAATGCCAGGCGGATATCAAACGCAAGTCGGGCGTGACGGTCATCGCCTGTCCGGTGGTCAGCGGCAGCGCATCGGTCTGGCGCGCGCATTTTTCGGCAATCGCCGGCTGATTTTGCTCGACGAGCCCAATGCCAATCTCGATCCCGAGGGCGAGGCCGCGCTATGCGCGGCGATACTCAGTGCACGGGCGCGCGGTGCCAGTTTCCTCATCGTGACGCATCGCCCGCGGCTGTTGACGGTCGCGGATCACGTCCTGCTGCTGCGCGACGGTGTCCAGGTTGCATTCGGAGCCGTTTCCGACGTCCTGCCGACCCACGTTGCCGAGGTCACTCCGATACGCCGCCCGACGCGTCAGCCGGAGCGCCCGAGACTGTCCGGTTAGGGAGTATACGATGTGACATTCCATATGCATGACATCCCCCTCGCCCGGTCCATCGTCAATGAGCCAGCGGAGCGACCAAGGTCCGATCCGCGGCGGTTGATCAAATGGGGATGTATCCTTCTGGCGATTGAGTTCGGAGGCTTCGGACTCTGGGCGACACTGGTTCCACTGCGTAGCGCGGTGATCGCGCCAGGCATCGTCAAGGTTCAGTCGAAGCGCAAGGCGGTGCAGCATTTCGACGGCGGCATACTGAAAGCCATTCTGGTCCGCGAGAACCAGCAGGTCGACGCCGGTCAGATCGTCGCAAAGCTCGATACCTCGCAGATTCAGGGCAGCCTTGGCGTATTAGAGACAAAATTGTTTGCTGATCTCGCGCTGGATGCACGACTCCGTGCAGAACAAAATCAGGATTCCGCGGTTTCCTATCCGGACGAATTGCGGAACTCATCACGTCCGGAAGCCAAGGCTGCCATACATAGCCAGGAAGCCGAGTTTGCGGCGCGATCAACGGCACTTTCAGGCGAGCGTCAACTTGTCGACCAACAGATACTGCAATTTACGGACTCGGTCCGAGGACTTGAAAGCAATACTGGAAGTTTGACCCAACAGCTGTCACTGCTTCAGGAAGAAATACGCGACACCAGCTATCTCCTGCAGAAAGGACTTGCACGTAAGCCAAGGCTGCTTGCCCTTAAGCGGGCCGAGGCTGATATGCAGGCCCAGATCGCGCGCAATGCCTCCCAACTGGCCGAGACTCAGGGGAAAATCTCCGAACTGAAAGATCGGCGAAAACAACTAGGCCTCAATCAGAATCAGGATATTGCAAAGCAACTTCATGCCAACAGTGAAGAGATCGGCGATTTAAGACACCGGATCGGTGTGTTGCGTGAGCAGCTTGCCAGGACCGACTTGCGGGCTCCCGAATCCGGCAGAGTGGTGCGTCTCAACAGCAGGGAGTTGAATGCCGTGCTGGCTCCGAGAGAAACGCTGATGGAAATCGTGCCCATGGAGGATCGCCTCGTGATCGAGGCCTCGCTGCGGCCGCAGGATCGTGAGGAAGTCGTCGCGGGGCAGCCCGCGCGCGTCCGCATACTGGCCCTCAATATTCGCCGCCGACCGATACTGGAAGGTCAAGTGACAGCGGTCGCAGCAGATGCGCTGACCGACGCGAAAAGCGGCGTCACCTCCTACATGGCAGAAATTGACCTGCAGCGGACGCCCGAGGCGGACCCCCACCTTTCCACACTGAAGCCAGGTCTTCCCGTCGAAGTGTTCGTCGAAACGGGTATACGGACTTTTGCCGAATACCTCATGCAGCCGATGTTCCTGCGGGTTCATCGTGCCTTTAGGGAGAGTTGAAGCAATTCAAGCCGGTCCGGCGGGGCCGCGACTATTTCAAGGGAGGCGACCATGCTGGATGTCGGCAAAACCCCGCCGGTGGACCGACGCAACCATTTGAATGGATCCCCGATCGCGATCCACCTCGACAACGCGATCGAGCGCCCGGACCTAGCGACGCCGACGGCAGATTTGCCGTTGTATCGTTGGTTCGCGGATGGCTTGACGAGACTGATTGCATGCGAGCGTTGTTATGTGGCGATCCTGTCGCCACGCGGCGAGCGAATCGACGAGGTGAGGACGGGCTGCCCCGTCGCCGACCCGGTTCCGGAGGCGGCGGTTTTGGCAATTGCGTCGCGGCTTGGCGCGCAAGACGGCTGCATCTTCCAATCGATCGCTTCAGCGCATGGCTTTGCCAGAAGGCTGATTGGAAGGGAAAGTACGCTGTGCCCACACTGCGTAATAGGCCGGGTACAGTCCCCGTCGGGCTCCGCGGCACTTTTCGTCGGGGGTGGCGACGGACGTCGCTTTCAGGAGAGGAGTTCGCCAGCGTGACACGCGCGATCGACTTGATGTGGGATGCCGCCGCCGACCTCGCGCAATTGAGGATGCAGCGACAATGGTCATGGCTGGAAGATATCGCTTCGCCCGCTTTCGTCGTCGATGAAAATCTCGTCGTCCGGAGTATGAATGCTGGGTTCCGGCATCTACTCGGCACTAGCGGATCATTGGTCGTCGAACGCGGTGTGATATCAGGGTCGAACCCGTCAATCACCGCGCTTCTCAAGGATGCAGTGTGCCGTACCATCAGGTCGGATTCGACGCAGCGGGCGCGCGGATCGGCGGTGGTCCTCTCCAACGACAAGCAGAAATTCCTGTTCGCGGTGACAGGGCCGGTGCCCGGCGATCGCGACCCTGGGCTTGTCTTGATTGTCGTTCCGCAGTTCGATGCAGTGGCCGGCGCGAGAAGGATAGCTGCAGCGTTTACCCTTAACTGGGTCGAAGAACGGATTGTCTCCCGTATACTTCGCGGACGTTGTCCCCGTGTGATCGGGACAGAATTGGGTCTTACCGAAGAAACGGTAAGGACCTACATCAAGCGCGTTATGATGAAGATCGGGATTAATCGCCAGTCGGAGTTCTTCGTCCTGCATAACCTGACATCATCGCCTTTCAAAGCGCGGCAACCGGACCGACGCGTCCCGGCCATGCCGAACGTCACTCGAATTCATGTCAGACGTCAGCGGAACGGCGCGAGCTGAGCTGAGCGATGTACCGGTTTCGAAATGCATCCGTCTCGTCGTTTGCAATTCTGCTTGGCCTGCTGGCGGACGGCCGTGCTGGAGAACTGAAGCTGCCCGTGGCCTGCGATGTTGGCCGCACATGTTTCATCCAAAACTACGTGGACGTCGATCCAGGTTCTGCAGCCACGGATTACATGTGCGGAACTTTGACTTACGACGGTCACAACGGCATCGATTTTCGGTTGCCGTCCCGCGTGGCACAACAGGCACACGTCCATGTTCTGGCGGCGGCCGATGGCGAGGTCATCCGAACGCGCGACGGCATCGACGATGTCGCCATCAAACCCGAAGGACGCGACAAGGTGAGCGGCCATGAGTGCGGCAATGGCGTTGTGATCAAGCACCCACAGGACCTGGAAACGCAGTATTGCCACATGGCGAAGGGCAGCATTGCGGTCAAGTCCCGCGATAAAGTCACGGCCGGCCAGGTTTTGGGTGATGTCGGCATGTCTGGCTTGACCGAGTATCCGCACTTGCACTTCGTCGTGCGTCGAGGTGGCAAGGTCATCGATCCCTTTGCAGACGGCCGAACGCCCGGCGCCTGCAATGGCAACGCCGAAAGCCAATGGCACGAATCGGTACGGGCGCAACTGGCCTATTCGCCCCGCACGATTCTGAACTTCGGCTTCACCACCGGTTCGGTCACGACCGAGTCGGTCGAGACCGGCGTGGCGTTGCAGCACCAACCGACGATGAACTCTGAAGCGATCGTGGCGTTCGTCCGGACGATCGGCCTGAAGGCCGGTGATGTCCAGACATTGACGTTGCGCGATCCGGCTGGAAAGGTGCTGGCGGAAAATCGGCCGGTCGCCCTCGACAGAAACAAGGCACAGTTCGTCCTGTTCTCGGGAAAAAAACGCGCCAAGCGCGACTGGGACAGGGGATTTTACACCGCGACGTATGTCGTCAAGCAGGAAGACCAATCACTACTCGAAAAACAATTTCAGCTCGAATTGCGCTAGCAGAGGTCCGGGACGACGAGATGGATTGGATGTCGTCCCAATTCAGCAACTCCTCCATACGCCCACCCGCTTGCCCAATTCCGGGGTATGATACATCCTCTCCTGAGACCTTGATCCGTTTTTGCGAAGACGAGGAAGTTTACTATGCGGTTTTCTAAAGGCGCAGCTATTGCGCTTGTCGTTGGGTCCACAAGCGTGGCGCCGGCATCTTCGGCGCACGCCGCACCCGACTGTTCGGCATCGACGACACTGGCGAACTGGGGCGAGAACTCGACCGGCGACATTGACATTGCGGCCGGGGAAAGCTGCGTGTTTCCGATCAAGATACGCGGCACGGTGACCAGCTCTGAAATTTCGCAAAAGCCGGCACGCGGCAAGTTGAAGAAGCTCGACGCATCCACTTACGAATACAGGGCGAAGGCGAAATACAAGGGGAGCGACACGTTTGTGATCAAGGCAACGGGCAAGGGGCCGACGGCGTCCGGCACGTCGGTCATTACGGTGAACGCGACGATCAAATAGCCGCATCCCTTTTCGATTTCGCGATCTGCTATGTCTTGCGCCTTCGACATCCGCGCATGCGCGAACGCCGGGATTCGCATGCGCGAACCCTGGGGATCAACAGGTTGAGACCGCACGCTCTCGCATTGATCGGCTGTCTTTTCACGGCCATGCCGGCTTATCCGCAAAGCGATCCCACGCTGGCGCTGCCCGAACTCACCTTGCAGGTGCCGACCCGTGCGCTCGGCGATCAGTGCCGCAAGATCGAAGCTGATGATCCGCGCGTGCCGGTGTCGCTGCATCGGACCTTCCACGATGATTTCGACGTGCATCCGCTGGTCGAAGCACGATGGGTGCCGCACTACGCCGGTGGCGCCGCCTGGCCGCAGTCGCGCTACTGGGGCGGCGAAGGCTCCGATTTCAAGCGCAAGACCAGCTATAATGGCGAACAGCAGATCTACGTCGATTCGGTGTATGGCGGGCGGGGCACGGTGCCGCTCGGGCTCGATCCGTTCCGGGTCCGGGGCGGCATACTCTCGATCATCGCCAGCCGGACTCCGCCCGACCTGCGTTCCCTGCTGTTCAACAATGAATACATCTCGGGCATCCTGACCACCCAGGGCAAGTTCACACAGAAATACGGCTATTTCGAAATGCGCTCCAAGATTCCGGCCGGGGTCGGCGTGTGGCCGGCGTTCTGGATGCTCGCCGATGACGGCGGCTGGCCGCCGGAAATCGACATCATGGAAGGCCGCGGACAACAGCACGACAACATCGTCATGACCACGCATTGGCGGATTCCGGCCACCGGACGGGTCGAGCGCTGCGGGTTCGACTTCATGGTTGCCGATACCAGGAGCGAATTCCACAATTATGGTGTGCTGTGGCAGCGCGATCGCATCATCTATTTCATCGACCGCCAGCCGGTGTCGGAGATCAAGGTTCCGGTCGGCTTCGACGCGCCGATGTACATGATCGTCAAT
Source organism: Bradyrhizobium sp. AUGA SZCCT0169 (assembly GCF_018130085.1). NCBI lineage: Bacteria > Pseudomonadati > Pseudomonadota > Alphaproteobacteria > Hyphomicrobiales > Nitrobacteraceae > Bradyrhizobium > Bradyrhizobium sp. AUGA SZCCT0169. The sequence goes on from NZ_JAFCMC010000049.1 coordinate 23,208, forward strand.
CTTGCGATGGGCTCGAAGACGATGGAAGGCGTCGGCTTCGTCGACGGCCTGTCTCCCAATGTCGTGGAATTCGAAATCGACCGGATTTCGGCCTATCAAATTGATACATACTGATCATCGCAACCGGCCGGGACGCGCAAGCCGGCAGCACCGAAGCTGACGGAGAACGTAATGTCCGGGAAATTCTCGCGCCGGCAATTTGCCAAGCTGGCGGGCCTCTCCGCGCTTGGTATGGCGGCGACATCGGCCAATGCGGCCCCCAAACAAAGGCCGGCCGCCGACCCGCACGCCCCTGCCCGTTTCCCGAAAGACTTTCGCTGGGGCACCGCGACATCGGCCTATCAGATCGAGGGCGCGGTCAATGAGGACGGCCGCGGCCGCTCGATCTGGGACACCTTCGCCCACACCCCGGGCAAGATCGAGGACAAGACCACCGGGGACCGCGCCAACGAACACTATCATCGCTACAAGGAAGACGTCGGCCTGATGCGCGATCTCGGCGTCAAGCACTACCGCTTCTCGATCGCGTGGCCGCGGGTATTTCCGGAAGGCACCGGCAAACCCAATCCCAAGGGCCTCGATTTCTATAACCGGCTGCTCGACGAACTGCTGGCCAAAGGCATCGAACCCTACGCGACGCTGTATCATTGGGACTTGCCGCAGGCGTTGCAGGACCGCGTCGGCGGCTGGCAGTCCACCGACACCTCGAAAGCGTTCGCGGATTACGCCGGCTATGTCGCGGAGCGTTTGACCGACCGCGTCAAAAACATCTTCACGCTGAACGAAGCCGGACGTTTCCTGAATTTCGGCTACGGATGGGGCATCGACGCGCCCGGCCTCAAATTGCCGAATGCGGAATTGAACCAGGCACGGCATAACGTCGTTTTGGGCCACGGCCTTGCGGTGCAGGCGATCCGCGCCCGCGGGCGCGCGGGCACCAAGGTCGGCCCGGCCGAGAACATCGCGACCTGCGTGCCGGCCTTCGACACGCCCGAAAACGTCCACGCCGCCGAGATCGCGACCCGCGAACTGAACTCGGGCCTGCTCGGCGTGATGCTGGAAGGCAAATACACCGACGGTTTCCTCGAATATGCCGGCAAGGACGCGCCGAAATTCACCGCCGAGGAATTGAAGATCATCGGCTCGCCCAACGATTTCGTCGGCCTCAACATCTACGCGCCGCAATTCTACATCGCAGCGTCAGACAAGAAGCCGGGCTGGTCGGTATTGCCGTTTCCCGCCTCGTTTCCGCACATGAGTGCCGACTGGCTGCGTATCGGTCCCGAAACGATCTATTGGGCGCCGCGGCTCGCAGCCAAGGTCTGGAACCTGAAGACGATCTACATCACCGAGAACGGCACCTCGTCGGAGGACAAGGTGCATGCCGACGGCAAGATCTACGATCTCGACCGCATCATGTACCTGCGCAATTATTTGCGGCAGCTGCAGCGCGCCGTCGCCGAGGGCGTGCCGGTCCGCGGCTATTTCCTGTGGACCCTGATGGACAATTTCGAATGGATCTACGGCTACGAAAAGCGCTTCGGGCTCATCCACGTCGATTTTGAAACCCTGCGCCGGACGCCGAAGCTCAGTGCGTCGTTTTATCGCGACGTGGTGACGCGCAACGCGATCGGCGCCTGAAGCCGCCTAGTGAAAGCGCACCAACTGCGGCTGCGGCATCGAAGCCTGGTGTGACGGCGCGCGATCACCTTTGACTGCCACAGTCACGGCGGGTTCATGCCGCACGTTCCGCGATGATTCGTGGCTGATGAACATGCTGGCGGCGCCGACCATCAAGACGACATAAAGGCCGAAGATGCCACCGACCCAGCGCCAGTAGATCCGGCGGCTGTCGGGGGTAAGGCTTTCGATCAAGCTGCGCATGACTGCCTCCTCCTCGAGGAACTGATGGCGCTGCGTATAGCTTGCACTCCGGCCCCGGTGTGTGACGTACTTCACAGAAGCCCGCATTAAAATGGAGAACCCGTGACCGGTCCGGAACTGAAGAAACTGCGCGAAGACCTCGGTGAGGCGATCGGCCAACCCCTTGGCGTGGCCGACATGGCCAAGCTCTGCGGGTTGCCGCCAGAAGACGGCGCCAACACGATTCGGAAATGGGAAGTCACCGGCCCGACCGGCCCCGTCGCCGAACTGCTGCGCATCCTGGCGATGGCCAGCGACCGCTATCCGATCCTGGAAATGTTCAACGTGTTCGACCGCCATGACGTCGCCGAAAAGGACCGGCCGGCACGGCGGCAGGCGTTCCGCGAGCAGATGCGCGGCGACGTGCGGCGGCGCATTGCCTAAGGCAAGGCTTGCGCGCCGCGCGCCCGAGGGACCCCGATTTTAAGGCTTCATTAAGCTTGCCTTAGGACGCCGTTAAGCACAGAAAATAAGGCTTCGTTAAGCACAAAAAACGTTTGCTCTCCAATGGGTTGGGTAATCGATCGGTGTGCCTGGCAAGTGACAGCATTTTATTCAAAAGCTGTCTAACTGCACGCCATGGACGGCGCCCGGCATGTGGCGCTTCCCAACGATTTTCCGGAGACCCACGACCATGAAGAAGTTCCTGCTCGCAATCGTCGCTCTCGCAGCCCTCGGCGCGGCGTCCCCGGCGCTCGGCGCCGACATGGGCGCACGGCCCTACTACAACAAGGCGCCGGCCTATGCCGCGCCGCTCTACAACTGGACCGGCTTCTATCTCGGCGCCCATATCGGCGGCGCCTTCTCGAGCAGCAACACTTTCAACGGCCTGGTGCTCAGCGACTACAGCGCGCGCCTGCTGGGCGGCGTGCAGGCCGGTGCCGATTACCAGTTCGCGCCGAACTGGGTCATCGGCGCCGAGGGCCAGTACAGCTGGCTCGGCCAGAACAACCTCAGTTCGGTGTTCCCGAACGGCTTCGTCTACAACAACGATCAGCGCGCGATCGCTTCGATCACCGCCCGTGTCGGCTACACCTGGGGCCCGGGCATGCTCTACGTCAAAGGCGGCTACGCCTATTCGAACAATCGCGACACCCTGACCTTTGCCGGCGTGCCGGTCGCGTTCACGCTCGATAAGAATCACAGCAATGGCTACACCGTCGGCGCGGGCGTCGAATACATGTTTGCCCCGAACTGGTCGGCCAAGGCCGAATACATGTACTACGACTTCGGCACCACCCGCTTCGTGACCCCGGTCGCGCTGGTCCCCTTTGGCACCTTCCATAACGACGAGCATACGTTGAAGGTTGGCGTCAATTATCGCTTCAACTTCGCGGGCGCGCGCTACTGATCGCTTCTACAGGGAGGCGCAAGAAGGCCGGCTTGAACGCCGGCCTTTTTGTTTGCGCCATGTTGTTTGCGCAATGGCTTGTTTGCGCAATGGCGTTTCCCAGCGAAGCGGGCTCCCGCTTTTCAAACATTGTTCGATGGTGGGCCAGCGCTCAAATCGCGAAAAGCGTCCCCGCATTTTCCCGACTTGTTAACCGGGTACCACGATACTGCCGCCGGGGAATCATCCAGGGATAGCGGGACGGGGCGGCGGCAAATGGCGTTACGATTCAGCATCGGCAAGATCAGGCTCAAGGGTTTCAGCTTTCCGAATTTCGGCGTCAGGGGCAGCCTGTTTGCCGCCTTCGCCGTCATCGCCGGCATGGCGATCGTGATCAGCGCCGGTGCCGGCCTGGTGCTCGGACATCTCGGCGGCGCCATGGTCGAACTGAGCGGACGGGACATCCCCCGCCTCGCGGCCAGCCTGCAATTGTCGGCGGAGAGTGCCAGCCTTGCCAGCCAGGGGCCGGGGCTGCTCGCCTCCCGCAGCGAGGAGATGCTGAACGAGCGCTCCAAAAAAATGCAGGAGACCCAGCGCATCACCCTGCAAAGGCTTGCCGAGATCACCAAGCTCGGCGCCAACAAGGATACCGTCGCAGCCCTCACCGAGACGGTGAAAAACATCGAGGACATGATCAAGAGTCTCGGCGGCGCGGCACGCGAACGGCTGGAAACCGGTGCCCAGCACGAAAAACTGTATGAAGCGCTGCGCACGGCCCAGGCCGCGTTCGTCAAGGCCGCCGCGCCCGCGATGGTCGACGCCCAGACCCAGCTCAGCAGCATCTTCGGCGCCGCCAGCTTCAACCAGGACGAAGCCACCAGGGCGGAGAAAACGGTCGAGCAGATCAGCGACATCATCGCCGCCGGCAATCTGACCGCGTTCAACATGATGGCCGCGCTTTCATCCGAGAGCAGCGACACGCTCGAAGCCATCGAGAAGCAAACCCGCACGGCGCAGCAGCGCGTTAAATCGAACCTCGACCAGCTTCCCAAGGGTTCTCTTACGACGGCACTGAGCAACGCCTCGAAAGCCCTGCTGGCGCTCGGCGAAGGCAAGACCGGCGTCTTCAAGGTCCGCCAGAAGGAACTGGACGCCACGGATTACGGCCAGACCATCCTGGAAGAAACCCGCAAGCTCAATGTCGGCCTCGGCATCAGCGTGCAGCAACTGGTGGACGGGGTGCGCGGCGAGACCGACGCCTCAACCCGGCAGGCGGGCAAGGAGATTTCGCTGGCAACCACCGTCATGCTCGCGCTCGGTGCGGCGACCCTGATCGGATCGGTGCTGTTCGTCTGGCTCTATGTCGGCCGCAACATTCTGCGGCGCATCGGCAATCTGCAGCGTTCGATGCAGCTGCTCTCCAGCGGCGATCTCGAATCGGAAATCTATCAGTCGAGCCAGAAGGACGAGATCGCGGCGATGGCCAATTCGCTGCACGTGTTCCGCGAGAGCATGATCCAGAGCCGGGCGCTCACCGCCGACCAGGACCAGGATCGCATCGCCAAGGCCGAGCGCGCCACCCGCATGGAAGCCCGCATCGTCGAGTTCGAAACCACGGTGCGCACGGCGCTGGATAGTTTGCAGGAAGCGGCCGGCTCGATGCAGACCACCGCGCAGAGCATGTCGGCGACCGCCGATCAGTCCAGCGCGCTGGTGAGCGCGGTGGCCTCCGCCGCCGAGGAGACCTCGGTCAACGTCCAGACCGTGTCGTCGGGCACCGAGGAACTGTCGTCGTCGATCGAGGAAATCGGCCGCCAGGTCGTCACCTCAGCGGAGATCGCCCGCAAGGCGGTCGAGGAAGCCGGCGCCACCGACGCCACCATGCAGGGGCTGGCCGACAACGCCGCCCGCATCAGCGTGGTGGTCGATTTGATCCAGACCATCGCCTCGCAGACCAATTTGCTGGCGCTGAACGCCACCATCGAGGCCGCGCGCGCCGGCGAGGCCGGCCGCGGCTTCGCCGTGGTCGCCTCCGAGGTCAAGAGCCTCGCCACCCAGACCGCGAAGGCCACCGACGAGATCCGCCAGCAGATCGTCAGCATGCAGACGGTGACGACATCGGCGGTGTCAGCGATCCGCAGCATCTCTACCACGATCGGCGAGATCAACGACGTCACGACCGCGATCGCGGCCGCGGTCGAGGAGCAGGGCGCGGCGACGCGCGAGATCGCGCGCAACATTTCGCACGCCGCCGGCGGCACCAGCGAGGTTTCCAGCAACATTGTCGGCGTCTCCAGCGCCTCGACCGAAGCCGGCTCCGCCGCCAGCGAGGTCTTGACCGCCTCCGGCGCGCTCCGCCGCGAAGCCGACGTGCTGCGCGCGGAAATCGACGCGTTTTTGGGGAATATCCGGGCGGCGTAATGGTCCCCGTCATTCCGGGGCTATGCGAAGCATAGAACCCGGAATCTCGAGATTCCCCGGGGGCGCAAGTGCGCCCCTGAGGTTCGCATCTTCGATGCGCCCCGGAACGACAGCAGAGTGTGCCGCCACAACAAAATACCCATGCCTTTTATCCCACCGGGCACCTGCTTTTTCGGCTAGCGCCGCACCAATTGTGCGGGTAAGTCGGTGGGATGCACTCGAAAACCGACCCCGTTCAGTCCTCCGCCGAAGCCCTGCGATACCCCTGGGAGAATCACCCCGGCCAGGATCAGGTCGTCGAGGTGGTGCCGGGCGTGTTGTGGGTCCGGCTCAAGCTGCCGTTCCGGCTCAATCATGTGAACATCTACCTGCTCGCCGACGGCGACGGCTGGGCGATGATCGATTCCGGGTTCGGCAATGAGGAAACCATCGAAGCCTGGACCACGTTGTTCGAGGGCCCGCTCCGGCACGTGAAGATCTCCCGCCTGATCGTGACCCATTCGCATCCCGATCACGTCGGTCTGGCAGGCTGGGTCACCGAGCGCTTCGATTGTCCCTTGCAGATGTCGCAGGTCGAATATCTGCAGTCGGTCTATCACCAGAACCGCGGCACCGAGGAGCGCCGCAACGCGCAGCGGCTGTTCTTCCGCCGTCACGGCATGGACGAGAGCCTGACCGACACCCTGCTCAGCCGCGGCCAGGATTATCTGAAGCAGGTGTCGATCCTGCCGCCGTCCTACCGGCGCATCTCGCATGGCGACGAGATTTCCATCGGCACGCGGCGCTTCAAGGTCATCACCGGCGGCGGCCACGCGCTCGACCAGGTGATGCTGTATTGCGCCGCCGACAAATTGTTCCTTTCCGCCGACCAGGTGCTGAGCAAGATCTCGCCCAATGTCAGCGTCTGGGCGGTCGAGCCCAACCAGAATTCGCTCGGCGAATATCTGGCCTCGCTGGCGAGCCTGACCACCACGCTGCCCTATGACGTGATGGTGCTGCCCGGCCACGGCGTGCCGTTCTACGGCCTCAAGACCCGGATCAAGCAGCTGGCCGATCATCACGAGGACCGCTGCCGGCTGATCGCCGAAGCCTGCCGGACCGTGCCGCAGACCTCGAAGCAACTGGTGCCGGTCGTGTTCCACAAGCACGTGCTGGACGCCCACCAGATGGGCTTTGCCGCCGGCGAACTGATCGCCCACGTCAACTACATGCTGGTCGAGGGCCGCCTGATCTCTGAAGTCACCGACGGCGTGCTGTATTTCCGGACCACCTGACGCGCCCAACTAATCCATAGCTATTGGGCCTGAAAGGGCGCACGGTCGCGCCGTGCTATCCCGGCTGTCGTGCCGAACGAACTTCCACATTGAAGCCTTATCCAGCGGCGGCATTGATTTGACGCCGTCATTGCTGACGCGCGCGGCAATTGCGCCCGCAAAGGAAAATAGATGAAAATAATTGTTGCCGTCCTGGCGCTGTGCGCCTTCGCGCAGAACGCGTTCGCTGCAAGCCCGGAATGCCGCGCGGTCGAAAGCAACAGCGCACGGCTCGCCTGCTACGACGCGGCGCAGCCTCCGAAAATCGCAATGTCCAAGGAAATATCCAAGGAAAAAACCAGGGCGATCGAGAGCGACGCCTCACGACCCGAATACAAGGATCCCTTCCTCGCCGAGAACGCCCGCACCACGTCCAAGCTGAACAATATCTGTCGCGGCTGCTGAGCCACGGCCGACGAAAGAGAACGACAATGGCCAAAGTGTCGGACTATCGAATCATTACCTTTCAGCGGCAGCCCGGACTTTGGCGGGCCAATATGACGCCGATCGTCCAATCCTCAACGATCACCCGGGGCGCGGCGATCCGCGGCTTTGTGACGGCCGAAGACAGCAAGTCCGAAGACGACGCCCTGATCGCGGCCAATCGCGCCATCAGGGAACTTGACTCGTAACCCGGGTCGGCGGCGCTCTTTGGCTACTCATGGTTTCATCCGCGCGGCCAAAATACCGGGACCGTAAATCGCAGCTAGCGCGTTGATCGGGATCAAGATTTTCCTTACCTTCGGTTCATCCCGGAGGCCCGCGAAAATGTGGGATTTCACATAGACACCAAACCTGGAAAAGCTCTAAAAAGAGCCCACGCCGCTCCGGCCGGTTCCGTTTCAGGTCTCGTGATGGATTACAGCAAGTTCTTCTCCGCCGCCCTCAACCGCCTGCATGACGAGCGGCGCTACCGGGTTTTCGCCGACCTCGAGCGGATCGCGGGCCGCTTCCCGCATGCGGTCTGGCACTCGCCGAAGGGCCAGCGCAACGTCGTGATCTGGTGCTCCAACGACTATCTCGGCATGGGCCAGCACCCGAAAGTGGTCGGCGCCATGGTCGAGACCGCGACCCGTGTCGGCACCGGCGCCGGCGGCACCCGCAACATCGCCGGCACCCATCACCCGCTGGTGCAGCTGGAGGCCGAACTGGCCGACCTGCACGGCAAGGAAGCGTCACTGCTGTTCACCTCGGGCTACGTCTCGAACCAGACCGGCATCGCGACCCTGGCAAAACTGATTCCGAACTGCCTCATTCTCTCCGACGCGCTCAACCACAATTCGATGATCGAGGGCGTGCGCCAGGCCGGCTGCGATCGCCAGATCTTCCGCCACAGCGACATGGCGCATCTGGAAGAGCTGTTGATTGCCGCAGGCCCCGACCGGCCCAAGCTGATCGCCTGCGAGAGCCTTTATTCGATGGACGGCGACATCGCGCCGCTCGCCAGGATCTGCGATCTCGCCGAAAAATACGGTGCGATGACCTATGTGGACGAAGTGCACGCGGTGGGCATGTACGGCCCGCGCGGCGGCGGCATCGCCGAGCGCGACGGCGTCATGCACCGCATCGACGTGCTCGAAGGCACGCTGGCCAAAGCCTTCGGCTGCCTCGGCGGTTACATCGCAGGGAAGGCCGACATCATCGATGCCGTCCGCTCCTACGCGCCGGGCTTCATCTTCACGACCGCACTGCCGCCGGCGATCTGCTCGGCCGCCACAGCGGCAATCCGCCACCTGAAAACCTCGAACTGGGAGCGCGAGCGCCACCAGGACCGCGCCGCCCGCGTCAAGGCGATCCTGAACGCCGCGGGCCTGCCCGTGATGTCGAGCGAGACCCACATCGTGCCGCTGTTCGTCGGCGACCCCGAGAACTGCAAGAAGGCGTCCGACATCCTGCTCGAAGAGCACGGCATCTACATCCAGCCGATCAACTATCCGACCGTCGCCAAGGGAACCGAGCGCTTGAGGATCACGCCCTCGCCCTACCATGATGACGGCCTGATCGATCACCTTGCCGAAGCGCTGCTTCAGGTCTGGGAACGCCTCGGCCTGCCCCTGAAGCGGAAGTCGCTGGCGGCCGAGTAACCGTACTCCCTCGAAACCCCGGAAATTGGGCCGGTAGCGCGGTGCGCTGCCGGCCCATTGCGTTTATACTGGCGCTTCCGGTCCGGCGCGGCGGAACAAGAGGCGCCCGAACAGAGGCCGGGAAGGGAGACAGGCAGCAATGCTGCACGACTGGGGCGTGATCGCCGCCGCATTCGCCTATATCGGACTGCTGTTCTTCGTCGCCAGCTATGGCGACCGCCTGTCGCCGAGCCAACGCGGCCGCGCCAGCATGATGATCTATCCGCTGTCGCTGGCGATCTACTGCACCTCCTGGACCTTCTTCGGCTCGGTCGGCTTCGCCAGCCGCACCAGCGTCGAGTTCCTCGCGATCTATGTCGGCCCGATCCTGATGATCGGATTGTGCACGCCGCTGCTCCGCCGCGTGATCCAGCTGGCCAAATCGCAGAACATCACCTCGATCGCCGACTTCATCGCCGCCCGCTACGGCAAGAGCCAGGCGGTGGCCGCGACCGTCGCCGTCATCGCGATTATCGGATCGGTCCCCTACATCGCGCTCCAGCTCAAGGCGATGTCTTCCTCGCTGGAGACGATCCTGAGTGAAGACAAGCTGTTCTCCTCGATCCCGCTGATCGGCGACATCGCACTGGTGGTGACGCTGGCGATGGCCGTGTTCGCCGTGCTGTTCGGAACCCGCCAGACCGACGCCACCGAGCACCAGCACGGCTTGATGCTGGCGGTCGCCACCGAATCCATCGTCAAGCTGGTGGCGTTTCTCGCCGCCGGCCTCTTCGTCACCTTCTGGATGTTCTCGCCAGTCGAACTGATCGAACGCGCGATGAAAACGCCGGAAGCAATGCGCGCGATCAACTACTCGCCTTCGATCGGCAATTTCCTGACCATGACGCTGCTCTCGTTCTGCGCGATCATGCTGCTGCCGCGGCAGTTTCACGTCAGCGTGGTCGAGAATTCCAGCATCGACGAGGTCAATCGCGCACGCTGGCTGTTTCCGCTCTATCTGGTCGCCATCAATCTGTTCGTGATCCCGATCGCCATCGCCGGCCTCGTCACCTTCCCGTTCGGTGCTGTCGACAGCGACATGTTCGTGCTGGCGCTGCCGATCGAGGGAAACGCGCCCTTGCTCAGCATCGCGGTCTTTGTCGGCGGCCTGTCGGCCGCGACCGCGATGGTGATCGTGGAATGCGTGGCACTTTCGATCATGGTTTCGAACGACATCGTCTTGCCGCTGGTGTTGCAGCGGAGCCCGCGGACGCGCCCGGGCCAGCAGGATTTCGGCGACTTCCTGCTCAAGGTGCGGCGCTTTGCGATCTTCGCCATCATGGTGATGGCCTATTTCTACTATCGCGCGCTCGGCAGCACCCAACTGGCCGCGATCGGGCTGCTGTCGTTCGCCGCCCTCGCCCAGCTCGCGCCGGCCTTCTTCGGCGGCCTGTTCTGGCGGCAGGGCACCGCGCGCGGCGCCATGGGCGGCATGCTGGTTGGCGTTGCCGTGTGGATCTACACGCTGTTCCTGCCGAGCTTCCTCGAAACCACCACGGCGGGGCTGCAATTCCTGCAGCACGGACCGTTCGGCATCGAGGCGCTTCGCCCGCGGGCGCTGTTCGGCGCTGATCTGCCGCCGCTGATGCATGGCGTGCTGTGGTCGCTCGGGCTCAACATCCTGACCTACGTCGTGATGTCGCTGGCGCGCCAGCCGTCTTCGATCGAACGGTTGCAGGCCGACCTGTTCGTGCCGAGCACGCTGACGCCGATTACGCCGACCTTCCGGCGCTGGCGCACCACGGTCACGGTGCAGGATATCCAGAGCACGGTGGCGCAATATCTCGGCCCCGACCGCGCCCGCCAGGCGTTCGAGACCTTTACCGCCGGCCATCCCGGTCATCTCGATCCGGCCGCGCCCGCCGATTTCGAGTTGCTGCAGCACGCCGAACGCCTGATCGCGTCCTCGATCGGGGCGGCCTCCTCGCGCCTCGTGATGTCGCTGCTGTTGCGCAAGCGCACCGTCTCCGCCAAGGCGGCGCTGAAGCTGCTCGACGATTCGCACGCCGCGCTGCATTTCAACCGCGAGATCCTGCAGACTGCGCTGAACCATGTGCGCCAGGGTATTGCGGTATTCGACGCCGACCTGCAGCTGATCTGCTCGAATGCGCAGTTCGGCGAAATCCTCGCGCTGCCGCCGCATCTGGTGCAACTCGGGATTCCCTTGCAGGAAATCCTCGAATTCATGGACGCCGTCAGCCCGCCCGGCTCCGGCAACAGCGACGCCCTGCTGGCGCTACGGCTGAAAGCCTACACCACCGAGGGCGAGCCCTATCTGGAACGCCTGCCCGACCGGCACATGGTGATCGAGGTCCGCTCCAACCGGATGCCGGGCGGCGGGCTCGTGATCACCTTCTCCGACGTCACGCCGAGCTTCGAGGCGGCGGAAGCGCTGGAGCGCGCCAATGCGACGCTGGAGAAGCGGGTGCGGGACCGCACCGAGGAACTCACCCGGCTGAATTCCGAACTGGCGCTGGCCAAGAGCACCGCCGAGGACGCCAACATCTCGAAGACCCGGTTTCTCGCGGCCGCCAGCCACGACATCCTGCAGCCGCTGAACGCGGCGCGGCTTTATGTCACGAGCCTGGTCGAGCGCCAGAGCGGCGGCGAGGATTCGCGCCTGGTCGAGAACATCGACGACTCGCTGGAGGCGATCGAGGAAATCCTCGGCGCGCTGCTGGACATCTCGCGGCTCGACGCCGGCGCGATGACCACCTCGATCACCAGCTTCAAGATGGCCGACCTGATGCGGTCGCTGGAAATCGAATTCGCCCCGATCGCCCGCGCCAAGGGGCTGAAGCTGAGCTTCGTGCCGTGCTCGCTGCCGGTCGAATCCGACCGCGCGCTGCTGCGCCGCCTGCTGCAGAACTTCATATCCAACGCGATCAAATATACCCCGCGCGGGCGGGTGCTGGTCGGCTGCCGCCGCCGCGGGCAAACCCTGCAGATCGGCATCTATGATACCGGCGTCGGAATCCCCGTGCAGAAGCGCGGCGAGATCTTCAAGGAGTTCCACCGTCTCGAACAGGGCGCGCGGATCGCGCGCGGGCTCGGCCTCGGGCTCTCGATCGTCGAGCGGCTGGCGCGGGTGCTCAACCACGGCATCGCGCTGGGCGCCAATGCCGGCGGCGGCTCGGTGTTCTCGGTGACGGTGCCGGTCGCCAAGGCGGTCAACTATACCGCCGCCGTCACCAGCGCGACGCCGCTCTCGAAGACGCCGATGAGCGGCGCATTGATCGTCTGCATCGAAAACGATCCGGCGATCCTCGATGGCATGAAGACGCTGCTCACGGCGTGGGATGCCGAGGTGATCGCGGTGGCCGATCCCGAGGCGGCGATCGCCGCGATCGAGACGTCGGGCGGAAGCGTCACCGGCCTTCTGGTCGACTATCACCTCGACCGCGGCAACGGCGTCGCCGCGATCCGCGAGATCCGCCGCCGCTTCGGCGAGAACACTCCGGCGATCCTGATCACGGCGGACCGCAGTCCGAATGTGCGGGCGGCCGCGCGCGAGGAAAATATCGCGGTGCTGAACAAGCCGGTCAAACCGGCATCGCTGCGGGCGCTGCTCGGCCAGTGGCGCGCCCAGCAGCTGGTCGCGGCGGAGTAGGCGCGAGCCGCGCGCGAAGAGCGTAGGATGGGTGGAGCCAACGGTCTAACTCTTTGCCGTTACGCCGTCGGCGTGCCCTGGCGCCACTGGCCGCCGGAGATTTTCGCGGCTGCGATCACGGCCTGGGTGCGGCTTTCGACGCCGAGCTTCTGCAGGATCGCCGAGACATGCGCCTTGATGGTCGCTTCCGAGACACCGAGCTCATAGGCGATCTGCTTGTTGAGCAGCCCCTCCGACAGCATCATCAGCACCCTCACCTGCTGCGGGGTCAGCGTCACCAGCCGGTCGCGCAGCCGCGTCATGTCCGGGTCGGCGGCCGAAGACAGATCGGTGTCCTGCGGCACCCAGACGTCGCCTTCCATCACCTTCATGATGGCGTCGCGCAGCGTCTCGACCCCGAAGCGCTTGGGAATGAAACCGGAGGCGCCAAAATCGAGCGACCGTCGGATGGTTCCGGCGTCGTCGCTGGCGGAGACGATCACCACCGGAATCGCCGGATATTGCGCGCGCAGGTAAATCAGGCCGGAGAAACCCGAGATCCCCGGCATGGTCAGATCGAGCAGGATCAGGTCGACGTCGGAGTCCCGTTCAAGCAGCGCGGTCAAGTCGTCGAACGAGCCCGCCTCGCTGATCACGGCCGAGCTTATGACGCTCGCCACCGCTTGCCGCAGGGCGTCGCGGAACAAGGGATGGTCATCGGCGATGACGAGATGGGTGCTGGTAGCGGCAGTCATTTACTTCTTGCGAAAAGCGTTGCGGCAAGCCGGTGACCGTTTTCTGTAGGCCTGCCAAGCGGTTTTGCAATTGTCCCCTGCCCGGCGGCTTCATGCAAGCGCGCAATACCGGCACGCCACAAAGCGGTTAATCCTCCAGTTTGTGCATCGCAACAAGGCTGCCGGTTCGGACGCACATCAAACGCGGAACAGCAGATCGCGGGTCAGATCATCGACGTTTGCGACAGCACCGGTCGGCCTATGCCGCGGCCCCCACGATCAGTGCCCGTTCCAGCGCGGCCCTGTCCATCCGCGCAATCAATTCGTCATGGATGTTGCAAAGGCTGACACGGAGGTAATTGCGCGTCGTCTGGAAATCCCGTCCGCGCAGCTTTTCGTGGATCGGCATCATCGAGAAATAGCTTTCCGCCAGCGGTTCGGGAATGTCCATCACGCGCTTCGGCGCATGGCCGCCGACCAGATCGAGACGATGCGCGAGTTCGCGACGCGCTTCGAGCCAGGCAGCTTCGCCGAGCGACGGAGGAACCGGATAGCGGTCGAAAACCGAAAGAACCACAAGCGTCAATGGGTCGAGAATGGCCCGGCGCTGGGTCCCAGCCTGAGCAGCCAGCACCCCCTCGATCATTTCGCCCACCATCGCAAGACCCAGCGGAAAGGCTTTCCAGCGCGCGCGCTCGACGGATTGCGCAAATCCCTCTTCGGCGAATAACACCTTGGCGTAGTGACCTGCACGGGCGCGCGAATATTCGTAGATGCCCTTCTGCACGATGAAGGCCGACTGCGCATCGATGAAGTCCGCAAGCGCTTCCGGGTCGCGAATCGGCGGACGGGGGCGAAACAACTTTTCGAACAGCTTCATCGCATTCTCATCCAGCTCGATCGGCCCAGACTACTTCGTCAGCTTACCCCATCTGGTTCACGACAAGTCCAACGTTCTCAACGCATCCCTGTTAGCAGTTGCAACAATTTCACACCCCGCCGAAAGTATAATGAAGACCTGACCAGTCGTAGTGTTAGCGTCAGACGACTCCGAACTGGCGCAAGACCGGTTGAATAAGCGGCAAGGGGGGCGCCGTGCTGAAGGGATTTGCATTCCCCTCGATCATTTAATCCGGTGCATTGATGCGCCGGTGCTTTGGGGAGGATTTGCAACGATGCCTGACTCTGCAAGCATGAAAGAGAGAGAAGAAGCGCACTGGGCAAAGACCTCGCGCCTGATGTTCACGCATCTCGGTGTCTGGTTCTTCTTCGGCTTCGTCATCCACATGTTCGTGGTCCCGCTCAACAAGATCACCATTCCGATCCTTAACTTCCCGCTCGGCTTCTATATGGCCGCGCAGGGCTCCCTCATCGTGTTCGTGGTCATGCTGTTCCTCTTCGCGAAGCAGCAGGACAAGATTGACCGCGAATACGGCTTTGCCGAGGAAGATTGAGGGGGAAGAGATCATGGCCACAGAAGCTTCTGCCAAAAGCTCGGATTTCATCAAGAATCTGGGCAAGATGTACGGCACCTATACCGGCGGCTTCATCGCGTTCATCCTTCTGCTCGCACTTATGGAGCAGATGGGTGTTCCGAACAAAATTCTCGGCTACCTGTTCGTGTTCTTCACGCTCGCGGTCTACGCCATCATCGGCGTGATGACGCGAACCGCTGAAGTCTCGGAGTATTACGTGGCCGGACGGCGCGTTCCGGCTTTCTACAACGGAATGGCGACGGGCGCCGACTGGATGTCGGCGGCGTCCTTCGTAGGCATGGCCGGCACCCTTTTCCTGCTGGGTTACGACGGCCTCGCATGGGTGCTCGGATGGACCGGCGGATTCGTGCTGGTATCGATCCTGATCGGGCCATATCTGCGCAAGTTCGGCGCCTATACGGTGCCCGACTTCCTGTCGTTCCGGTACGGCGGAAACTTCGCGCGCGCGCTCGGCGTGATCGTGCTCGTTTGCTGCTCCTTCACCTATGTGACTGCGCAGATCTACGGCACCGGTCTCATTGCCTCGCGATTCCTCGGGATGCAGTTCGAACTTGCAGTTTTCGCCGGGCTGGTCGGCATTCTGCTCTGCGCGATGCTGGGCGGCATGCGGGCGGTGACCTGGACGCAGATCGCGCAGTACGTCGTGCTGATCATCGCTTATCTGACCCCCATCGTGATCCTGTCCACCAAGAAATACGGAATTCCGATTCCGGAACTCACCTATGGGCAGGCGATCGCGGAGATTACGGCGCGGGAGCAGCAGATGCTGGCGACCGGCCTTGCGACGGTGGCAAACCTCAAGCCGCATATTCAGCCTTTCATCAACTACAGTCCGCTGAACTTCTTCGCGATCATCATGTGCATGATGGTCGGAACGGCTTCGCTGCCGCATATCCTGATGCGCTACTTCACCACCCCCTCGGTACGTGAGGCACGCCAGTCGGTGGCATGGTCGCTGCTGTTCATCTTCCTGCTGTACTTCTCGGCGCCGGCCTACGCGGCGTTCTCGAAGCTGGAAGTTTACACCAACATCATCGGGCGCGACCTGACGTCCATCCGCCCATGGTTGTTCAACTGGGGTGAACTCGGGCTGATCCAGATCTGCGGCAAGAACGCGGCCAATATCGACGCCATCGTTGCAGCCTGCAAGGCCATTGCCGGTCATCCCGGTGTCGTCAGGCTGCAGGACTTCGTGATCAACACCGACGTGATCGTGCTCTCCACCCCGGAGATCGCGGGACTTCCCTATGTGATCTCGGGTCTGGTGGCGGCGGGCGGCCTTGCCGCCGCGTTGTCCACCGCTGACGGGCTGCTGCTCGCCATCGCCAACGCGTTGTCGCACGACGTCTACTACAAGATGATCGACCCCAACGCACCGACCATGCGCCGGCTCACCGTGGCGCGCGCCCTGCTGGTCGTCGTCGCCGTGATTGCGGCCGCGACGGCAGCTACCAAGCCGGCAGATATCCTGGCCATGGTCGGCTGGGCGTTCTCACTGGCGATGGCGGGCAACTTCCCGGCGCTCGTGATGGGCGTCTGGTGGAAACGCACGACGGCGACGGGAGCAATCTGCGGCATCATTGCCGGCTTCGGACTATGCCTGTTCTATCTCGTGACCACCCGCTACTTCCCGGGCGCCGGCGTGGCGTATTTCGGCATGACTTCGCTGACCAACCCACTGACGGGACTTCCGCTGGTCGACATCGCGAAAGCCATGGCATTACCCAATGCCATGGAGAGTTTCCCAACACTGGCCCACCCGATGGCGAACAAGGTCGGATGGTTCGACCTCAACAATATCGCCTGCGGGTTGCTGGGAACGCCGCTCGGCTTCGCGGTCATCTACATCGTCAGCCTGCTCGGCAAGGAGCCGTCGAGGGAAATGCAGGCCTATGTGGACGATATCCGCAAACCGCGTGGCAGGACGGTGCTCGAAGAGAGGACCACTTAAGAGCGCAACGACTGATATCGGCAAACGGGGCCCTCAGGGCCCCGTTTTGTTTTCCTTGAGCCACGACATCGCTTGCCGGGAAAGTCGCCACTTGCCATTGTTGACCACGATCGTGGTGCCGTGACACATCTCGATTCGTCGATAGCTGAAGCACTGCGGGAGCATTGGACTTTGGATACGGCAACTTCATTCGCCAGCTATTGGTATTTCCATCTGCCGAATTTCGTGCTGGCGGCGCTGATGTACACGATGCTCGGCCGGCTCCTGCTCGGCCTGATGGTCGACGCGGATTCGCCGAACTATATCTGGCGATTCTTTTGCCGGATTACCGATCCCGTGATCGCCGTCCTCGCGATCGTAACCCCGAAGATTACCCCTCCCCCCGTGCTGTGGCTGTTCGGCTTCGTCTGGATGTTCTGGCTGCGCGTGCTGTTTCACTACACGTTACTGGTGTTGAATCTCGCGCCCAGGTTCGGCGGAGCCGCGCCATGAACCGCAATTTCTATTTCATCGGAATTGCGTTCTTCGGAATGATCAACGGGATATTCAATCAGCTCGCGCTGATTTTCGCATTGCTGTACGTTCAGCCGCTCATCGGCCCCCTGCTGTTTGGCAGCCTGTCATTGACGCTGATGTTCGCGTCGCTGATGGTTTCCACCGCAACCGTCATCCTCGGCGGGATTCCGGCGGCAGTTTACGAACGGGCCACCCGCGCACCGGAATCGAACAATGTCTCGCTCTGGATCTGGCTTGCCGGAACAGCGCTACTCGCGCTGCCCGCCGCCGGCAATTTTCTCAAAATCGGCCTCTAGCCGAACAGTCCTGAGGTTGAGAGCGAGGGACCTTGGCGCTACGCTGAGCGTCAGGTGCTTGCTGGCGACGGAGCGTGGCGGATCATGGAAGAGATGCGCCGTATTGCCTATGAAACGGTGCTGCGCGCATGCGGGTTCGCGTCGCTGGCCATTTTCTGCGTCATGATCGGCCTGTCCTTCCTGCCGCGTTCTGCCTTTCAGGCGGGAGGGTTTCTGAGCATGGCGATGACACTTGTCCTCGTTCTGAAGGCCCGTGAAGCCCGAACGAAGGACCACCGCCGGACCGAGATGTGGCTCTATCTTCCGAAGGAGAAACGTCCGCCCCAGGCCTTCGCTCAAAGGACGATTTCGACGGTCATGCGCGAGACCTACTTGCTGTTCGCGAGCTGGACCGCGATCATCTCCATTGTGATGTGGAGCATCGCGCTGTTCTTCTCCGTTATTGGACTTTAGTTTGGAAACTGCATCAATAGTGGGCAGGATTCCGGCGCAACAAGGGTCCCGACTTTTGTCTAAGTGGTTTGCAGTTTTGAGCATGAGCTGGGGCATTTCCAAAGACCCAGGCCTGGAACGCGAAGCTCATATGTCGCGGTAAAATCAGCATTGTCCGCCGCGATTCGGCGGGCGCTATCATGCTCTCGCAGCGACCACGTCCGCCAACCTGACCGCAGGTGCGGCTGATCGATGCCATCCAAAAGTACTAAAGTACTATTGGGGCACGCTTCTCGAACATGTAGTTAGGCTCGCAATTAATTGCGCGTCGAACAGACGCAACGCACGTGTTCGTGTTTTACAAAAAACGGGGAGCGATCGAAATGTCCACTATGGCGGCAACGGAAAAAGTTAGAACCGGGGGAATGACGAAGGACGAACGTTTCGTCATTCTGGCTTCGTCACTCGGTACCGTGTTCGAATGGTACGACTTCTACCTGTTCGGTTCGCTTGCCAGCGTGATCGGCGCACAGTTCTTCGGCGTCATTGATCCCGCAACCAATCAGCCGATGTTCAACCAGGCCACCCGCGACATATTCGCGCTGCTGGCGTTCGCCGCGGGCTTCATCGTCCGCCCGTTCGGCGCCATCGTGTTCGGCCGGGTCGGCGACATCGTCGGCCGCAAATACACCTTCCTCGTCACCATTCTGATCATGGGCCTGTCGACCTTCATCGTCGGCATCCTGCCCAACGCGGCGACCATCGGCATTGCGGCGCCGATCATCCTGATCGGTTTGCGCCTGCTGCAGGGCCTCGCGCTCGGCGGCGAATACGGAGGTGCGGCGACCTACGTGGCCGAACATGCCCCGATGGGCAAACGCGGCTACTACACCTCGTTCATCCAGACCACGGCAACGCTCGGCCTGTTCCTGTCGCTGCTGGTGATCCTGTTCACCCGTACGGCGCTAGGCGAGCCTGATTTCGCCGCATGGGGTTGGCGTATTCCGTTCCTGGTGTCGGTCTTGCTGCTCGGCATCTCGGTCTGGATCCGGCTTCGCCTGAACGAATCGCCGGTGTTCCAGAAGATGAAGGACGAGGGCAAGAGCTCCAAGGCTCCGCTGACCGAAGCCTTCGCCAACTGGAGCAACGCCAAGATCGTAATTATCGCGCTGATCGGCGGCGTGATGGGCCAGGGCGTGGTCTGGTACACGGGCCAGTTCTACGCGCTGTTCTTCATGCAATCGATCCTCAAGGTCGACGGCTATACCGCCAACCTGCTGATTGCGTGGTCACTGCTGCTCGGCACCGGCTTCTTCATCGTGTTCGGCGCGCTGTCCGACAAGATCGGCCGCAAGCCGATCATTCTGGCAGGCTGCCTGATCGCGGCGCTGACGTTCTTTCCGATCTTCAAGATGATCACCAGCAACGCCAACCCGGCGCTGGAAAAGGCGATCGAAACCGTGAAGGTCGAGGTCGTCGCCGATGCCAAGGCCTGCGGCGATCTGTTCAACCCTGTCGGCACCCGCGTCTTCACCGCACCTTGCGACACCGCCCGCGCCTATCTCGCCCAGCAGTCGGTCAAGTATTCGACCCGCTACGAGGGCACCGGCGTGAAGCTCGTCGTCAACGGCAAGGACGTGGCTTACACGGATGCCAAGACATCCAACCCGGCGGTGCTGGCGGCGGTGCAGGCTGCAGGCTATCCGAAGGCCGGCGACGCCCAGATCGTGAAGATGGCGCACCCGTTCGACATCTTCAAACCGCGGGTCGCCGCGGTGATCGGGCTGTTGTTCATCCTGGTGATCTTCGTCACCATGGTGTACGGGCCGATCGCGGCGATGCTGGTCGAACTGTTCCCGACCAAGATCCGCTACACCTCGATGTCGCTGCCCTACCACATCGGCAACGGCTGGTTCGGCGGTCTGTTGCCCGCGACCTCGTTCGCGATCGTGGCCTCGACCGGCGATATCTACGCCGGCCTCTGGTACCCGATCATCTTCGCATCGATCACCGCGGTCGTCGGCTTCTTCTTCCTGCCGGAAACCAAGGACGTCGACATCACGAAGTAACCGGATTTCGTCCGCCGGGCAGCCGGCGGACGATCACAACACGAACCGGCCACGGAGCGATCCGCGGCCGGTTCTGTTTTTGGCGGGCGCGCCTTAAGCCGTCGCGCCGATAAACTGCAACACGATCTCGCGCCGATGCGGCCGCGCCCGGTGCTCGATCAGATAGATCCCCTGCCATGTTCCCAGCGCCAGCGCGCTGCGCAGCACCGGGACCTGCAGCGAGGTCGCGGTCAGCATGGTCTTGATATGCGCGGGCATGTCATCTGGACCTTCGGTGTCATGGCGCCATCCGGCGTTTTCCGGCGCGGCCCGGCTCAGCGCCGTCATGAGATCGCCCAGCACCGTCGGATCGGCATTTTCCTGGATCGTCAGCGACGCCGAGGTGTGGCGGATGAACAGCGTCACCGCCCCTTCGCGCGCGCCGGCCTCGCGCACGAATTTTGCGACTTCGGCGGTGAGGTCGGTAAACCCCGCACCTGCTGTTTGCACAGTCAGCAGCGAGGAGACGATGGTCGTCGCCGTGACGCTGGAGGGTGGCGTGCGGGTGAGCGATTTGGGTTGGGACATAAGGCCTCATCTCTTCGTCGTCCCGGCCTTGAGCTCAGATGCGCAATTGCGCATCGGGGGACCCATACGCTGCGGCCGTGCTGATGAAAGGCAGTGGTCGACGACTTCCTTCGAACAATAACGCCCTGTGGCTATGGGTCCCTGCGTTCGCAGGGACGACAGCGTCAAATCCTGCCGTTGACGTCCTTCTGCACGCGGTTGGCCATCTCGATCAATCGCTTCCAGGCCCGCTCCAGGAACGACATCATGCGATCCATGTCGCGATCGCTCGGCAGTGGAATTTCAATCTTGCGCTCGCCCTCGACGATCTTCGGTTCGCTCTTCTTCAGCGAGTCGGATTTCGGCATCGGCTCTTCGATCTTGCCGGCAACGGTCGGCTCGCGCGAAGCGAGCTCCTTCCTGAGCTTTTCATTGTCGGCCTGCAGCCGGCCGATCTCCACATCCAGCGCCGCACGCTCGTCGGGCACCGCGTAGCAGGCCCACCCCGCCCCCGAATTGCTGCAGGTCGAAATCGCGCCGGTTCGGGTATCGAGCCGCAGCACGCCATCCGCCGTCGAGGACAGCGCATAACGGCCGTTCTCGGTATCCGGCATCGCCTTCGGAGGCGCGGCGCTGGCGCCGGCAACACCCAGCGCCAGCACGGCAACAACGGAGAGAAACAATCTGCAGAGAAACATTCTGGAGGACGACGCTGTGCTCATGGGCTTGCTCCGCCTTAAAGACAGTACCGGTTTCCTCAACCGCCAGGACACACACAGGCGCATCACACGACGCCTCATCACGTAACGCCCTGGACCTTTGAGCTATAGGCCGCGCGGCCGGACTTCAACGCATCTCCCAGCAATTCTATCCGGTCCTGTCCCCAGAACACTTCGCCATCCAGCACATAGACCGGCGAGCCGAACACGTCGGCCGCCAGCGCATCCTGGCGATTCTGCTCATAGGCCGCGCTGATCGCATCAGTGGCGGATCGCTCCACCAATTGCTTGCCGGGCAGCCCGGATTCGTCGGCCAGCTGCGCAATCGTCGCAGGATCGGCCAGATTGAGCTGATCCTCCCACACGCCGGCAAATCCCCGCCGCAGAAACCGATCGGGATCGAGCCCGGCCTCGATCGCCGCGATCACGACGCCGTCGGCGAGTCGTGCGTTGAACGGCCAATTCGCGGGTTGAAGATGGAATTTCAGGCCGCGCTTGTCGCGCCAGCGCTGCAGCTCGACCATCCGGTAGCGCTGCCGCACCGGATGGCGCTTCATCAGCGGCAACCCGCCGGTTTCCGAGAACAGATCGACCAGCACCACGGGCTTGTGATTTACCTTGAGATCATAGGTACTTACGAGCTCGCTAAACGGCCCATGGCCGATATAGGCCCACGGCGATTGAAACGAGAAATAGTAGTCTACCTGGCGCGGCATGCGGGCTCCGGGAACGGCTGATGACAGGCGCTAGCGGCATCCCAACAGGTCAACCGAATCGGCGCAAGATCGCCCCTTGCCGCGCCAGGGGTCTTTTGTTCGAACGGGTTTTCCGGGCGCGAAGCAGCCTCTGCTCCACTTCAAAACGTTTTTGCTGCTGCACTGCGATGACGGGTCCACAGGCTCGTGGAATATCTCTAAATAAATCCAGCGAAATCAAAGCACTAACTGGTTACGGCGCAATCTTGACTTGATTAGACGTGGTAAGTATGGTCCGCGCGGCTTTTAAGGGTGACGGGCGTAATTTCCATCAACCGCAGCATCGTTTAATGTCTTGGGCATGGCCCAAGACAAAAGCGACAACGCAGGTGGAAATCGCGATCAATCGTCGTCCGATGAAGCTGCGCTTTCCGCAAGGCTCGGAAGTCTCGATCACCGGTTGTCCGAAATTCGTGACAGCCGAAAAATCAGGACTGATCAACCCGGTACTGAAAGCGGCGACAGGGCGGCCAGAGCTTCGGCGATGGCGCTTGGTTTCCGCCTTTCCTCGGAGTTGGTTGCGGGCGTTGTCGTCGGGGCAGGGATTGGCTGGGGTTTCGACTGGTTGTTGTCGACATCGCCGTTCGGTTTCATCGTGTTTTTACTGCTCGGCTTCGTCGCCGGCGTGGTCAACGTGGTGAGATACGCGGGCGTAGCCTCGGGCAAACGCTGAGCGCCGACGGGAAGTCACGACATTTGAAATTCGATTGCCGGCAATCTAGGCCGGCGGACCAAGGCCCGCGCGGATGAAAATCGACCCGATTCATCAGTTCAACATCGAGCCCCTCTTCACGATCGGCCATATCGGCAATCAGACGATCGCCTTCACCAACTCGTCGCTCTACATGTTCATCGCGGTGGCGCTGACTGCGGTGCTGATGCTCGGTGGCGGGCGGCAGCTGGTTCCCGGCCGTTTCCAGTCGGTCGCCGAAATCTCCTACGAGTTCGTCGCCAGCACCATCCGCAGCACCGCCGGCTCGGAAGGCATGAAGTTCTTCCCGCTGATCTTCACGCTGTTCATGTTCATCTGCGTCTCGAACCTCGTCGGCATCATTCCCTACACGTTCACGATTTCGAGCCACATCATCGTGACCGCCGCGCTGGCGTTCCTGGTGTTCTTCACCGTGCTGTTCTACGGCCTCTACAAGAACGGCCTCAAGTTCTTCAAGATTTTCGTTCCCTCCGGCGTTCCGATCTACATCCTGCCGCTGGTCATGTTCATCGAAATTCTGTCGTTCTTCCTGCGGCCGGTTTCGCACAGCGTGCGTCTGTTTGCCAACATGCTGGCCGGGCACATCGCGCTGAAGGTGTTCGCGGGCTTCGTCGCGATGCTCGGCGTCTCGCTGGGCGCGGTCGGCTGGATCGGCGGCATCCTGCCGCTGGCGCTCACCGTCGCCTTGACCGCGCTGGAACTGCTGGTCGCGTTCCTGCAGGCCTACGTGTTCGCGATCCTCACCTGCATCTACCTCAACGACGCCATTCATCCGGGACACTAAGCGGTCCGGAGAATTCCCACCCACAACTTCGTCTATCCCTCTAAGGAGCTCAAGAAAATGGAAGCATCAGCAGCAAAACTCATCGGCGCGGGCATCGCATGCATCGGCATGGGCGGCGCGGGCGTCGGCGTGGGCATCATCTTCGGCAACTACCTCGCCGCAGCGGTGCGCAATCCTTCCGCAGCCCAGGGCCAGTTCGGCAACCTGATCTTCGGCTTCGCCGTGACCGAAGCGCTCGGCATTTTCTCGCTGCTGATCGCGCTGCTGCTGCTGTTCGTTCCGCTCTGAGCTGCACCTTCCCGCGCCGCCCTCCGGCGGCGCGCATGACAGCAACAGGAGTTCCCCGTGGCTGAAAAGAGTCAGGGCGCCCCCGCCAAGGGCCAGAAGACCGGCGCCCACACCGAAGCCGATGGTGGCCATCACGGCGGAGGATTTCCTCCGTTCGAGTCGAGCACCTTCGCGTCGCAGCTGGTGTCGCTGGCCATCGCGTTCGTCGCGCTTTACCTGATCGTGTCGCGCATTGCGCTGCCGCGCGTCGGCGGCGTGATCGATGCACGTCAGAACGCGATCGAAGGCGATCTGGCCGCAGCGCAGAAGCTGAAGGACGAGTCGGCCGCGGCGCTGAAGGCGTATGAAGCCGACCTGGCTTCGGCGCGCTCCCGCGCCCAGGCCATCGGCGCCGAGACCCGCGAGAAGCTGAACGCAGCCTCGGAAGCCGAGCGCAAGACGCTGGAAGACCAGCTCTCCGCCAAGCTCGCCCAGGCCGAGAAAACCATCGCGGCGACGCGCGAGACCGCCATGAGCAACGTCCGTGGCATCGCCGCGGATGCGGCTGGCGCGATCGTGCAGCGGCTGACCGGCGTGCTGCCCGACGGCGGTGCGCTGAACAGCGCCGTCGATGCTTCGTTGAAGGGATAAATGATGTTCGCCGAGCCAGAAACCTGGGTTGCCATTGCGTTCGTCATCCTGCTGGCGCTGTTTGCCTATCTCGGCATCCATCGCACGGTGCTCAAGGCGCTCGACCATCGCGCCGAACGCATCAAGGCCGAACTCGACGACGCCCGCCGCCTGAAGGACGAGGCCGCCGCATTGCTCGCGGAATACAAGACCAAGCGCACCAGCGCCGAGCGTGAGGCCGAGGAAATCATCTCCAACGCCAAGGCCGAAGCCGAGCGGATCGCGGTCGAAGCCAAGGCCAAGATGGAAGACTTCGTCGCCCGCCGCACCAAGACCGCCGAGAGCAAGATCGCCCTCGCCGAAGCGCAGGCGCTCGCCGACGTCCGTTCCGCCGCGGCCAATGCCGCAGTGGCCGCAGCGTCGACCATCCTGTCGCAGTCGGTGAAGGGCTCGGTGGCCGATGACCTGATGGCCAAGGGTATCGCCGAGGTTCGCGCCAAGCTGAACTGAGCGGTTTCAAATCAAGAGACGCAAGCCGGCGCGATCATTTCGCGCCGGTTTTTTATTGCGTGGGCGCCGCCTTCTTGCGCGGCGCCGGCCGCTCCGGCTTCAGGGCCTGCGGGTCGAAGCCGATGTAGAAGATGTAGTTGTCGCTGGTTCCGGGCGCAGGCACCGGATAGACCAGATCTTCGGCCACCAGCGTAAACGGCTCGCTGCCGGTCTCGGTCATGCTGACCGTGGTCTGATAGGCCTTGGTGGCGATGGTCTTTTCGCTGATCCCGCCTTGCACCACCGCGACGCGAAGCGGAACCTGCACCGACGACGGCGCGCCGGCGGGACCGGCAATGACGCGCCCCTGAATCCCGATCCGCGCGGTAATGACGCCGCCATTGAGGCTGCATTCCCGCGCCGTCTTGCCGATGGTCGCCTGGAAGCGCAAATCGTTGCCGACCGGCTGCTTGCCGGGCGCGGCCACGGCATAGGTCGACGCGCCGGCCCTGACCCTCACCTCCGGACAGGTCAGGTCGCCGATATCCTCTTCGGCTTTCGGCGCAGCGCCTGGCGCCGGAGCCGGCTCGTCCGACTTACCGCCGAACAGGCCCTTGAAGCGGTCGGTCAGCGACTGCGCCGACGCAGGCTGGACGAGGCCGCAGCCGAGCCCGGCCACGACCGTGGCGGCGAGCGCTACTCTCAACAACCTGATGTCACCCATGCGACGTCCCTGCCATCCACGTCATCTCGAAGTCATGTTCCCGGCGGCCTTATAGCAGGCCAATGGCGGCGAACCCAAGGCCACCTAAAGGCGCGTGCGGCACCCGGCAAGGCCCTGAAATCATGGGTTAGCCGCGGAAATCCTCATGCAGCATGCCGAACAGCAGATGGTCCTGCCAGACCCCGTTGATGCACAGATAGCGCCGCGCCAGCCCCTCGCGGGTAAAGCCGCATTTCTCCAGTACCCGGATCGAGGGCGTATTGGTGGGAATGCAGGCCGCCTCGATACGGTGCAAATTGAGCTCGCCGAACAGCGACGGCAGCAGCACCCGCAGCGCCGTCGTCATGTAACCGCGATGGGCATGGGGCTGGCCGACCCAATAGCCGATGGTGCCGGCCTGCACGATGCCGCGGCGGACATTGGCGAGCGTGATGCCGCCGATCATGGTGCCGTCAGATTCGCGGAAAATGATGAACGGATAGGACCGGTCGGCCGCGATGTCCTCGGCATAGCGCCGCAGCCGCCGCCGGAAGCCGGCCCGGGTGAGATCGTCCGACGGCCAGATCGGTTCCCACGGCGTCAGATAGGCGCGGCTCGATTCGCGCAATTGCGCCCATTGCAGGAAATCCGCCATCTGCGGCGCGCGCAGCAACAGGCCGTGGCCGCGCGGCACGAGTGCGGCCGGTCCGCTGGATGGCAACCGAAACAGGGCCATGCCCTAACTCCCAGGACGCTCTCTTTCACGTGGAGTGGCGTCTTAATGTAACAAGGTCTTGGCCTTCACCTTGGTCAATCCTTCCGCAAAAGTCACCGCCGTGTCCAGACCCCTGCCGCTGCCGAGCGCCACGACCGCCGGCCGGCTGCGCGAAAGCAGTCCCCGCGCGGCATTGCGGGTCGATTCGACGCTGACCGCGTCGATCCGGGCGACCAGTTCCTCCGCCGTCAACGGCCGGCCGTACGCCAGCATATGGCGGGCGAGCTGCTCAGCGCGGGAGGAGCAGCTTTCCAGCGCCATCAAAAGCCCCGCCTTCATCTGCGCCTTGGCGCGGGCGATCTCGGCCTCGGTCAGGGTTTCCACCGCGTCGTTGATGACGTCGACGATCACTTCCATCATTTCCGGCGCGTCGTTCGGATCGGTGCCGGTATAGAGGCCGAAAAAGCCGGTGTCGCTATAGGGCGCATGGAAGGTGTAGATCGAGTAGCACAGGCCGCGCTTCTCGCGGACTTCCTGGAACAGCCGCGACGACATCCCGCCGCCGAGCGTGTTGGTGAACACCTGCAGCGAGAACAGCGACAGGTCGGTCTGCGGCACGCCCTCGAGCGCCAGCGTCATATGCGCCTGTTCGAGGTCGCGATGCACCACGCGCGAGCCGCCCTTGCCGAACATCGCTGCTTGCGGTTTCGGCGCCGGCGTTGCTTCAAAACTCGCAAAGCGCTCCGTCACTTCCTCGACGACGCGCTTGTGATCGACCGCGCCCGCGGCCGCCACCACCATGTCCGGCCCGCGATAATGCCGGGTGAGATAGCCGCGCAGCATGTCGCGATCGAATTTCTTCAGCGTCTTGGTGGTGCCGAGCAGCGATCGCCCCATCGGCTGGTCCGGATAGCAGAGCTCGTTGAGATGCTCGAACACGACGTCGTCCGGCGTATCCTGCGCGGCGCCGATTTCCTGCGCGATGACGCCCTTCTCGCGCTCGAGTTCGTCCGGCACGAAGGACGGATTGGCGAGGATGTCGGAGAGCACGTCGAGCGCCAGCGGCACGTCGGCCTTCAGCACCCGCGCATAATACGCGGTGGTTTCGGTCGAGGTCCCCGCATTGAGGTCGCCGCCGACCGCTTCGATCTCTTCCACGATCTCGCGCGAGGAGCGCCGCGTGGTGCCTTTGAATGCCATGTGTTCGAGCAGATGCGAGATGCCGTGCTCGTCGGGCTTTTCGTCGCGGCCGCCGACGCCGGCCCACACGCCAAGGGCGGCGGTCTCCAGATGCGGCATGCTGTCGGTAATGACGGTAAGGCCGGATGCTAGCTTGGTGACGTCGACGCTCATCCGGTAACTCCCTGCTTCGCGGCACGGCTCACCGAGCGCACGAATCGCTCCACTTCGGCTGAATCGTTTTTCATCACCGTGATGTGTTCAGATTTGGTCATCAGGCCGTCGAGCCAGGCCGGCAACTGCGGTCGCACGCCGCAGGCGGCCTCGACCGCATCGGGGAATTTGGCCGGATGGGCGGTCGACAGCACGATATTGGGAATCCTGGAATCCGAGGTGTCGCGATCGGCCACCGCCAGCGCCACCGCGGTATGGGGATCGACGAGGTCGCCGGCCTCCCGCCAGGCGGCGCGGATCGCCGCCGCCGTCTCGGTCTCGTCGGCGCGCCCGGCGTCGAACTCCTCGCGGATCGCGGCCAGCGTCGCGTCCGGCAGCACGAAACGCCCGGACTGTTTCAGCGAGCCCATCAGCCGCCGCACGCTGGCGGCATCGCGTTGACCAGCCTCGAACAGCAGCCGCTCGAAATTGGAGGACACCTGGATATCCATCGAGGGCGAGGCAGAAGCGTGCACCTCGCGCACCTCGTAGATGCCGGTCTTCAGCGTGCGCGGCAGGATGTCGTTGATGTTGGAGGCAATGCGCAGCCAACGGATCGGCAGGCCCATTTTCTTGGCGACGTAGCCGGCAAAGATGTCGCCGAAATTCCCGGTCGGCACCGTGAAATCGACCGTGCGCGCGGGCGCGCCGAGCGCCACCGCCGAGGTAAAATAATAGACCACCTGCGCAACCACCCGCGCCCAGTTGATCGAATTGACACCCGACAGCGAGACCGCATCGCGAAAGCCGTGATGATTGAACATCTCCTTCACGATCGCCTGGCAGTCGTCGAAATTGCCTTCGATCGCCAGCGCGTGCACGTTGGCCGCGCCCGTCGTCGTCATCATCCGCCGCTGCACGTCGGAAATGCGGCCATGCGGAAACAGCACGATCAGATCGACATTGTCGAGACCGGCAAAGGCGTCGACCGCCGCACCGCCGGTATCGCCCGAGGTCGCCACGACGATGGTGGTGCGCTGCGCGCGCTTGGCCAGCACGTGATCCATCAGCCGCGAGATCAACTGCATCGCGACGTCCTTGAACGCGAGCGTCGGACCGTGGAAAAGTTCGAGCACGAACTGGCTGGAGCCGGTCTGCCGCAGCGGCACGACAGCGGGATGGCGGAAGGTGGCGTAGGCTTCATTGGCCATGCGGCCGAGATCGGCGTCGGAGATTTCAGCCCCGGCGAACGGCCTGATCACCTCGACCGCGACTTCCCAATAGGGCCGTCCGAAAAATCCAGCGATGGTCTCGGGCGAAAGCTGCGGCCAGGTTTCAGGCACATAGAGACCGCCGTCGCGGGCAAGCCCGGTCAGCATCACATCGCAAAAACCCAGGGTGGGAGCTTCCCCCCGCGTCGAAATATACCGCGTCAAACCGCCCTCCAAAGGCGTTAGCCTTCCGCTAACCCTTTGATATCTGTGAATTATTACCCTTCGCCAACGACAAAGCGCGCGGCACCTTAAAGCGTTTTTGCTCCTTGTGAAATGCCGCAATGGCGAAAAGGTGAGTGCGGGGTAAGGGCTTTGGTGCGATTTGCGCGCCGCTCTTGCCTCCCAACGAACGGTCGTCCCGGCCTTGAGCTCAGATGCGCAATTGCGCATCGGGGGACCCATACCGCGTGATCTTTCGAAGAGGCTCGGTAACAGAGACCATCCGCAAAACTTCTTCCTGTGGTTATGGGTCCCGGCTCAAGGCCGGGACGACGGCGGTGTCTGTTGCTGCACCGTGGCCTAAACGCAGTTTCGCATTCTCGCGACGCGATGCGCCCGAGCTTTGCCAGAAATTCCTTGCCCTCGAAAATAGAGGGCGCAGGGAAGACCGGGTGCGCGCTGCACCCGCGGTCTCGTGTGCGAATAGTGCAAAGAAAGCTGCACACGAGCATACAGGGCAGCGGAGAACACCCGGCCTTCCCTGCGCAATGGCTTTACGGCTTATGCCGTGATCTCCCCGGAGACGAGTTCTTGGTTGACTCCGTCGCTGCCGTTCGGCTCTCGCCTACCCGACAGCTTGACACCTGCAACGGGTGCCAGGACCACACGGTTTTGCCGTACGCTCATCCACGCCGTCGTCGAGGCGTAAACCAGCGCCCACCGCAACCCGCCCAACGTCCGTGACGACGGCCGACGCCCTTCTGACCAGGACGGGATGGC